>CAKRPI010000007.1 GCA_934376945.1 uncultured Lachnospiraceae bacterium
ATTCCTTTCTGGGATAAAATTACAGCCGGTAACAGCAGTACTTTCTGCTTAATTTACCGGCTGTGGTTGATTGTCAGGCAGATAAACATTCTGCGAGGATGCACAGCAATTCTAAAGTTTATAGTTTTGCTATAGTAAAACGCAGTATTTCATACTGCATTAGAAGCGAAAATCACGGCTGTTAGAGGTTTTGATCTCCTCAATGTGCTTTCTGGCGCTCTCTCTCGTCTTCTCGCGCGGAATTTTTTCAAGTTCTTTTTCAATCAGTGCAAAACCGATCTGTTTTGTTTCCTCTGATGCGTAATCGATGAGATACTCGGTCAGAGTCATTAAAGCATTCGGATGACAGCAGTTTTGAATCTGTCCGGATTTGCAAAGGCTCATAAAGCGGTCACCGGTACGCCCTTCGCGGTAGCATGCGGTACAGAAGGATGGAATGAAGCCCAACTCCATCAGCCACCGAACAACCTCATCAAGGCTTCGCTGGTCGGAAACATCAAACTGCTCTGTATCATGAGGACGCTCTTCCTGTGTATAACCGCCGACCGAAGTACGTGAAGCGCCACTGATCTGAGAGATGCCGACTTTTAATGCCTTCTCTCTCACCTCTTCTGATTCGCGGGTTGAGATAATCATACCTGTGTACGGAACTGCCAGACGGATGCAGGCGATAATTTTTGTAAACATTTCATCTGGGATGCTGTTGTCAAATGCAGATGGGTCAATGTCATCTGCATGCTTTACACGCGGAACACTGATCGTATGAGGACCGACACCGTGCACTGCCTCAAGATGCTCTGCGTGCATCAGAAGACCGGCAAATTCATACTTGTAGAGTTCGAGACCAAAGAGGACGCCAAGGCCGACATCATCGATGCCGCCTTCCATTGCGCGGTCCATTGCTTCTGTGTGATAATCATAATTGTGCTTTGGCCCGGTCGGATGCAGATGCAGGTAACTTTCCTTGTTGTAAGTTTCCTGGAACAGAATGTAGGTACCGATTCCTGCTTCTTTGAGCATTCTGTACTCTTCTACGGTTGTTGCTGCGATGTTTACATTTACACGGCGGATTGCACCGTTTTTGTGGTGAATGCCATAGATGGTCTTGATACATTCAAGGATATATTCAATTGGGCTGTTTACCGGGTCTTCGCCTGCTTCGATGGCAAGACGTTTGTGTCCCATATCCTGCAGGGCAATTACTTCCTGACAGACCTCTTCCTGTGTCAGCTTTTTACGGCCGATGTGCTTGTTTTTGAGATGGTATGGGCAGTAAAGGCAACCATTAACGCAGTAATTAGAAAGGTACAGAGGTGCAAACATGACAATGCGGTTTCCGTAGAAGGCAAGCTTAATCTCTTCTGCCACTTCATACATTTTCTGGATTTTTTCTGGAATATCACAGGCAAGAAGCACGGATGCTTCCCGATGTGTCAGTCCTTCGCAGTGAACACCGTTCCCGGATTTTTTCGGGCGTGCTTTTTCGAGAAGCTCGTCGATAAGGGCAATATTGTGCTTGTTTTCCTCGGCATAACGCAATGTGTCGAGAATTTCCTCATGGTTGATAAACTCTTCAGCTTTTAATGATTTTGGGTTGTAGATAGCCATTTGATACTCTCCTTTTTGTAAAGCAGACAGATCTGGAAAGTCTGTACTGCTGATATTCATAAGTCAAAACGGATGCGCAGGTGCTGCAGACTGATTGTTCAGTCTTGGAAGAAAGCAGATTTTTTTTGATCTCCGCGTGAAACAACAACTTCGTATCCGATGGAATGCATGCGTTTTGAAAGACAGCTGCGGCATTGCGCGGATTCTTCACCGGTACAGATCTTATTGTCATACAGCTCGTATTTTTTACGCTGTGCAACAGGGGAAAGATTGGGCATAACCACATTTGCGCCTGCGAGAATTCCTTTTTCGCGGCCTGCCGGATCAATGGTGCCAAGCGCAGTAGTGGCAGGCAGCAGAATATCCGGCTGAATCAGACGGATCAGAGAAAGCAGATACAGTGTCAGCTTCAGGCTGCCCTGCGGATAAGCGGAAAACGGTGTGGCATGATGTGGGATAAACGGACCAATTCCGCACATGGCCGGATGAAACAGTTCGATAAATTTCAAATCCTTTGCAAGTGTTTCCGGTGTCTGAAAAGGGGATCCGACCATAAATCCACATCCAACCTGATAGCCGATCGTTTTAAGCGAATCAAGACAGGCCATTCGATGTTCAAAGGACATTGATTTTGGATGAAGCTGCTGATAATGAGAAGTATCCGCTGTCTCGTGACGAAGCAGATAGCGGTCGGCACCGGCCTGAAAGAGACGCAGATAGCTTTCTTTGGTGCGTTCTCCAAGAGAAAGTGTGACCGCGCAGTCTGGAAAACGTGTTTTGATTGTGCGAAGCAGCTCACAGAGAAGATTGTCCGAGTAGAAACCGTCCTCTCCGCCTTGCAGGACAAAGGTGCGGAAGCCAAGGGAATATCCCTCCTCACAGCACGCCAGAATCTCCTGTGGGGAAAGGCGATATCTTATGCAGGAATGGTTGCTTCGCCGGATGCCGCAGTACAGACAGTCGTTGCGGCAGATATTGCTGATCTCAATCAGACCGCGTACATAAACGTCAGTTCCGTAAATCTGTTTTCTGAGGCAAACGGCAAGCTGTGCGGCATAGGAAGCGGCTTCGTCGCTGTATTCCCGGATCAGACAGGCATACGCATCCTCTGTAAGCTGATGCGTACGGTTTAACTGACGGATCAAATTCTGGATTTTGCTGTTCATATCTTTCTCCTGTAAAAATATAGATGATTTGCGAAGCGTTTTTATTTTACAGAGAATTAGATCCTGTAAAGTAAAAAAAAGCCGCTTCCTTTTTTGGGATGCGGCTCCAAAGAACACATTCCACAACTCTGTCCAGATGTCAGAATGAAGTACTCTTTTCTTATTATCAGGGCAAAAAGTGAAAATGTCAATCCTTTTTTGGATAAAAACTGTTTATTTTGCCTAAATCATGAGTGGATACCCAGGATTTTTTCGGCGTTTTCAATACGTTCCTGTGTCGGTGGGTTTACACCAGCAAGTGGATACGAAATACCAAGATTTTCCCATTTAAATATACCGAGTGTGTGATATGGAAGAATCTCTACGCGCTCTACATTATGCAGCGTATGAATGAAATCTGCGAGACGATGCAGACAGTCGTCATTGTCGCTTCCGCCTGGGACCAGCACATGGCGGATCCAGACGGGTTTATTTTGCGCAGACAGTACTTCAGCCATACGAAGAATATTTGCATTTGTGTGACCGGTCAGAACGCGGTGCATTGCATCATCAATTTGTTTGATGTCAAGCATGACCAGATCGGTGTACTTCATCAGCTCAAGAAATCTGGAATAAAAAGGTTCCTCTTCTGTGAATGGTGCTCCGCTTGTATCGAGCGTGGTGTGGACACCGTTTTTCTTTGCTTTTCGGAACAAATCGGTCAGAAAATCGATTTGCAGAAGCGGTTCTCCGCCACTTACGGTAATGCCGCCTTTATCACCCCAGTATGCACGGTAGCGCAGTGCCTGGCGCAGCAGCGTATCCGCGTCATACGGTGTTCCGCTGCCGATTTTCCAGGTATCCGGATTGTGACAGAACTGACAGCGCATGGTGCAGCCGCTTAAAAAGATGACATAACGGACACCAGGACCGTCAACAGAACCAAAACTCTCAAGAGAATGGACATAACCGACTGGGGACGGTGTTTGTGAGGACATGAAAGTCTCCTTTCTGATTGCGGAAGGTCAAAGCGGATATTTTACAGTGCCTTATGACAAGTTCTGGCAATTACATCAAGCTGCTGTTCTTTGGTCAGGTCGATGAATTTTACAGCATAACCGGATACACGTATTGTGAAGTTTGCGTACTCTTCTTTTTCCGGATGATTCATTGCATCGATCAGCTTCTCAGTGCCAAATACATTGACATTCAGGTGATGTGCACCCTGTGCAAAGTAGCCGTCCAGCACGCGAACCAGGTTTTCAGTACGCTCTTCATCACTATGGCCAAGGGCATCCGGATTGATCGTCTGTGTATTGGAGATTCCATCAAGTGCATCCTCATACGGAAGCTTTGCAACGGAGTTCAAAGATGCAAGCAGTCCGTTCTTTTCTGAACCGTAGCTTGGGTTTGCACCTGGAGAAAGCGGCTCGCCTGCTTTTCTTCCATCCGGAAGGGAACCGGTTGCCTTGCCGTAAACAACATTTGAGGTGATTGTCAGAATCGATGTTGTCGGCTCAGAATCGCGGTAGGTATGGCAGTATTTCAGCTTTTTCATGAAAGTACGGAGCAGAAGTACGGCAAGATCATCCGCACGGTCATCATCGTTTCCGTAACGCGGGAACTCTCCCTCTGTCTCAAAGTCTTTTGCAATGCCGTTTTCATCGCGAATTACTTTTACCTTTGCGTATTTGATTGCGCTTAAGGAGTCTACAACGTGTGAGAAGCCTGCGATACCGGTTGCAAATGTACGTCTTACATCTGTATCGATCAGTGCCATTTCAGCCGCTTCGTAGTAGTATTTGTCATGCATGTAGTGGATCATATTTAAAGTGCCTACATACAGATGTGCGAGCCAGTCAAGCATTACATCATATTTTTCAATTACTTCATCATAGTCAAGATATTCAGAGGTGATAGGCTGATATTTCGGTGCTACCTGATCACCGGTTTTCTCATCTACGCCGCCGTTGATTGCATACAGAAGGCATTTTGCAAGGTTTGCACGTGCACCGAAGAACTGAATTTCTTTTCCTGTTTCGGTTGCAGATACGCAGCAGCAGATTGAGTAATCATCGCCCCATACCGGTCGCATGACATCGTCATTTTCATACTGAATAGAGCTTGTTGTGACAGAAATATGAGCCGCATAATCTTTGAAGTTCTTCGGAAGTCTGGAAGAATATAAAACGGTGAGGTTCGGTTCCGGAGACGGTCCCATATTCTCAAGGGTATGCAGGAAACGGTAATCATTCTTTGTTACCTGAGAACGTCCGTCCATACCCATACCTGCCACCTCAAGCGTTGCCCATACCGGGTCACCGGAGAACAGCTGGTTGTAGGACTCAATTCTTGCAAATTTTACCATACGGAACTTCATAACCATGTGGTCGATCAATTCCTGCGCCTCTTTCTCAGTCAGAGTGCCATTTTCAAGGTCGCGTTCAATGTAGATATCGAGGAAGGTGGAAACGCGGCCAACACTCATTGCCGCGCCGTTCTGTGTCTTGATTGCAGCGAGATATCCGAAGTACAGCCACTGAGCGGCCTCTTTTGCGTTCCTTGCCGGCTGGGAAATATCGAAGCCATATGCCTGTGCCATTTCTTTCATTTGCTTTAATGCACGGATCTGTTCTGCAATCTCCTCGCGCAGCTGGAAGTCACCGCGACGCATACCCTGACGGTTGGTCGCTGCGAAATCGTCCTGTTTTGCCTGAATCAGGTAGTCGATACCGTACAGAGCGACACGGCGGTAGTCCCCGACAATTCGTCCGCGTCCGTACGTATCCGGAAGACCGGTCAGGATTTTATTGTGGCGGGCTTTCATCATTTCTGGAGTATAAATGTCAAATACGCCCTGATTATGTGTTTTGTGATATTTAGTAAAAATTTCATGCAGAAGCGGATTTGGTTTGTAACCGTACATTTCACAAGATTTTTCTGCCATCTTGATACCGCCGTACGGCATAAAGGCACGCTTGAGCGGCTTGTCAGTCTGAAGACCGACTACCTGCTCAAGGCCCTTGAGGTTCTCGTCAATGTAAGCAGGACCATATGCGGTGATCGATGTGACAACTTCGGTCTCCATATCCAATACGCCACCCTTTGCTCTCTCTTCCTTCTGAAGATCCTGAAGCTTGCTCCAGAGCTTGTCCGTTGCTTCAGTCGGACCCTCAAGGAAGGAATCATCTCCATCATACGGAGTATAGTTATTCTGAATAAAATCGCGGACGTCTACGCCCTCTTTCCAGAGTCTTCCGGAAAAACCATTCCACTGTTCAAATTCTTTTTTCATGGGATCTTTTCCTTTCTGTATGGTATATTGTTGCAGCATTTACAATAGAATCTCACTTGTATTCTGTAAATACAGTTGTATCAGAATGCAGATAGATGCATTCTGACACAGGAGGAGAAATCTGTTTCTGCATCAGTCCTGTGTATTTGTAAATCCGTTCAGAAATTAGTCCGAACTGATTCATCGATACTATAACAGAATGCAAAGTGGTACACAAGCGCCGGATTGCACTTTTTTATCAACAATACACATTGTTTGAAAGAAAGTACAAGGCGGCGTAATACGCACAGTATTTTTCCTGACTTGACAAATAAACTGGGAAAAGATAGACTGAATTTCAGCTGTGTTTCTGCGCTTCTGTATCGGCTGCGGTTTCATGGAAGGAATATGGGAATACAGAAGAAAAAAGAGAAAGGAATGCAATGAGTATATATGATATTAAATGTAAAGAATTTGAGTCACGGATTTGGAGATCGCGCAATTTTTGAAAATGTCTCCTTTCGTCTTTTAAAGGGAGAGCACATCGGTCTGGTTGGTGCAAATGGCGAAGGAAAATCGACGTTTATGAATATTATTACCGGAAAACTGATGCCGGACGAGGGAACGGTCGAATGGGCAAAAAATGTTCGGGTCGGTTATCTTGATCAGCATACGGTGCTGGAGCCTGGGATGACAATCCGCGATGTCCTGCAGTCGGCATTTTCGTATTTATTTGATCTGGAGACATCCATGAACCAGATGTTTGAGCAAATGGTGGAAGCAGATGAGGCTGAGATGACACGTCTTATGGAAGAAACGGCCACAATCCAGGAGCTTTTGGATCATCACGATTTTTATCTGATTGATACAAAGGTCGAGGAGGTAGGCAGGGCACTTGGACTTACTGATATTGGTCTTGACCGTGATGTGTCAGAACTTTCCGGAGGGCAGCGAACGAAGGTATTGATGGCGAAGCTGCTGCTGGAAAAGCCAGATATTCTGCTGCTGGACGAGCCGACAAACTATCTGGATGAAGGGCATATTGAATGGCTGAAGCGGTATCTGAATGATTATGAAAATGCATTTATTTTGATTTCGCATGATATTCCGTTCCTGAACAGTGTGATCAATCTGATTTATCATATGGAAAACCGGTCATTGGATCGTTATCCTGGTGATTATGATCATTTCCAGGAGGTCTATGCGATGAAGAAGTCGCAGCTGGAGGCCGCTTACAACCGCCAGCAGCAGGAAATTAGTGAATTGAAGGATTTCGTGGCACGAAATAAGGCGCGTGTAGCGACGCGTAATATGGCGATGGCCAGACAGAAAAAGCTGGACAAGATGGATGTGATTGAGCTTGCGAGAGAAAAACCGAAGCCGGAATTTTGTTTCCGTACAGCAAGAACCTCAGGAAAAGTGATTTTTGAGACAAAAGATCTGGTAATCGGATATGATGAGCCACTCTCCCGCCCTCTCAATATTGGCATGGAGCGCGGCGAAAAGATTGCGCTGGTCGGAGCGAACGGAATCGGAAAGACAACGCTTTTGAAGAGTATTCTTGGTCTGGTGAAGCCGTTCTCAGGCAGCGTAACGCGCGGCGATTATCAGGAAATCGGTTATTTTGAACAGGAATCAGATCAGAAAAATACGACTACCTGTATTGAAGAGATCTGGAAGTTGTTTCCGTCCTGGACACAGTATGAGGTACGTTCAGCGCTTGCAAAATGCGGCCTGACAACGCAGCATATTGAGAGTCAGGTACGGGTTTTAAGTGGCGGTGAGCAGGCGAAGGTAAGACTGTGTAAGATTATCAATACAGAGACAAATATTCTGCTGCTGGACGAGCCGACCAATCATCTTGATGTGGATGCGAAGGCGGAGCTGAAGCGTGCGCTGCAGGAATACAAAGGGAGTATTCTGCTGATCTGTCATGAGCCGGAGTTTTATCAGGATGTTGTGACGAAGGTGTGGAATTGCCAGGAATGGTCGCTGAAGTTTTGATTGGTGATAAATCAGGCAGGTCTTTTCAGACCTGCCTGATAGCGGTAATTAACGTGCAAATCAGTACCGGGATCCGGAGTTTTATAACAAGTAATACAATCAGGGCCAGGAACGCAAGCTGGAAAATGCGGCGGATCACCCAGTATAATTCATATTTTCCAACGATGGCCTTTATGATCCAGATGCCGGTTTTTCGGCCCTTTTTGATGTTGCACCTGCGGCAGGCAGGTGCAAGATTCCTGACGTCGTTTACATTGTCGATGCCGATCAGCCTCATCCAGAAATTATTTCCGGTTTTTGTCATGTAAACAGGATAAATATGATCAATCGTGAGCTTTTGGTCGGAAAGTCGGCGATGGCAGTAACGGCAGCGATAACCGCCGCGCGGTCTTGGACAGGCAGAGAGAAAATCCCGCCGATAACTGCTGCTGCGGCCCCAGTTTTCCGGATAGGTACGTTTCAGCTCATATTTTCGGCGTTTGCAGATACGGCGGATTTTCCTCAGCTTTCGATCTTCGGTCTGGATGCGATACATATTTTTTCCGGTCCGTATGACGGAAGGAAAACGTCGGAATGCCCGTCTTGGATCTTTTCGGGACCGTTGGGTAGTACAAATCTCAACATACATGAATATCAGTGGAGCTTATCGCTTTCGAGGATGATGGTAAACGGACCACTGTTGCACATGGAAACCTGCATATGAGCACCGAAAACACCGGTCTCTACGACTGGAACCTGTTTGCGGCATTCTGCAATTATATATTCGTACAGCTCTTCTGCGAGTGCCGGATTGCCTGCTTCAGTAAAAGACGGCCGGTTTCCTTTGATGCAGTTTGCATAGAGGGTGAACTGGGAAACGAGGAGCAAAGATCCACCGACATCCTTTAAGGAGAGGTTGATCTTATCATTTTCATCGGAAAAAATACGAAGGCCAATCATTTTACGGATCAGCTTGTCAGCGTCAGCTTTTGTGTCGTTAGCACCTACTCCAATAAGAACAAGGTAGCCGGTTCCAATCTTTCCGGTGATCTGCTCTTCTACTTCAACGGAGGCATGTGTGACACGCTGTATTACAAATTTCATAGTGGAAGTTCCTTTCTTTTCTGCACATAAGTAAAGCGGACATTCGCAATTCGCTTTGCGTCTGTTTTATTTTGGCGGACTATCGTAGATTCTAGCATATTTTGCGCAGAAGGGCAAGCGAAGGGAACAGATTGAGAAAACTAAAAAATCAAAAAAGAGGGAAAAAATTTGAAACTGCAACGATTATTAGGCCTGACACGTAAGGCAATTGATGAATTTTCAATGATTGAAGAGAACGATCGCATTGCAGTAGGTATTTCAGGCGGGAAAGACAGCCTGACACTGCTCTATGCGCTTGGGGAATTGAAAAAATTTTATCCGAAGCATTTTTCAATCGAAGCTTTGACGGTCAGCCTTGGATATGAAAATTTTGACTTGAGTGGAGTGCGTGCATTGTGCGAAAAGCTGGGGGTTCCTTACACGGTGGTTGATACGGAAATTGCAAAAATTCTGTTTGACGACCTGCATGAGGAACATCCCTGTTCGCTGTGTGCAAGACTTCGGAAAGGTGCGTTCAATCAGAAAGCGCTCGAACTTGGGTGTAATAAGATTGCGTATGCACATCATAAAAATGATGTCGTGGAAACGTTTCTGATGTCATTAATTCTTGAAGGAAGAATTCATACCTTTTCTCCTGTCACTTATCTGGAGCGTACCGGACTGACACTGATCCGTCCGTTAATTTATGTAACGGAACCGGAAGTGAAGGGATTTCAGTATCAGTATGAACTTCCGGTTGTGAAAAATCCATGTTCGGTTGACGGTTATACAAACCGTCAGTATGCCAAAAATCTGATTCAGACTCTGAATTTGGAACATCCGGGTGTGCTTGAACGAATGTTTACGGCTATTTTGAACGGAGATCTTCCAGATTGGAAGGAACGGATTCCAACGGACCGGTCGGTCAAATGGAATAAATGATATGTGCATTATCCGCGCAGCTTTTTCAGTAGTTTTTCAAAATATTCCGGAAGCGGAGCTTCAAATTCCATATACTTTCCGGTTGTCGGATGCAGAAAGCCAATGGTCATTGCATGTAGTGTCTGTCCTTCCAAACCGGAAAACGGACATCTTGAGGGACCGTAAACATCATCTCCAAGGATCGGGTGTCCGATACTTTTCATATGGACACGAATTTGATGCGTGCGTCCTGTCTCAAGCTGACATTCGATGTAAGTAAATTTATCGAATGATTCAAGAATCCGGTAATGCGTGACAGCGTCCTTCCCATTTGGTACATTGACAGCCATTTCCTTGCGGTTCTGCGGATTGCGTCCGATGGTTGTGTGGATTGTGCCGTCTTGTGTCAGACGTCCGTGCACGATTGCGCGGTACTTTCTGGTGATCGAATGAACCTTCAGCTGATCTGCAATGCACTGGTGAGCTTTGTCGTTTTTACAGATGATCAGAGAGCCAGTCGTATTGCGGTCGATGCGGTGCACGATCCCGGGCCGAAGGACGCCGTTGATTCCGGAGAGAGAATCTTGGCAATGATAAAGTACAGCGTTGACCAGAGTGCCCGTGTAATGGCCGGCAGCCGGATGGACGACCATTCCCTTTGGTTTGTTTACAATGAGCAGGTCATCATCCTCATAGAGAATATCAAGAGGGATATTTTCCGGTCTTGCGGTAAATTCTTCCGGTGCCGGTATGGTCAGGATAATCTGATCTTTGGCAGAAAGCTTTGAACTGGCCTTTGCGGAAATGCCGTTTACGAGGACGGTGCCGTCTTTGATCAGACGCTGAAGGCGGGATCTGGTGAGCTCCGGGATTTGATCTGAGAGATATTTATCCAGACGCGCACCTGCGTTTTCACACGAAATCTCAAATTCAAAAAAGGAAGCCGCAGGATTTTTTTCAATGAGTTCATCCTCGGTTCCTTCCGATTCATAAGAGGTGAGGCATTCATCTGCCTGGTTTGGGTAAGTTTGTTTGTATTTTTCCATATTATTATGAATGATTCTTTTATTCAGTCAGAAAGATTCTGACTTCTATAAGTGATGTGTAGTGACAAGCATGCGCTGCTTTATCAGTCCTTTCGTGGATCAAGAAATTCAAAACGATCAGACCGGTATTTTGTAAAAAGCAGAAAGATCAAAAGCAACGCACCGATTACGACGTAACAATCTGCTATATTGAATACCGGAAAGTTGATCAAGGAGAAATAAAGAAAATCGATTACATAGTGATGAACGATCCGGTCAATCATATTTCCGATGGCGCCTGCAGCAATCAGAACACAGCAAAATCGCAGAGGGTGATACCTTCTGTCACCAGGAAGCAACGTATAAACATAAATTGCGGCAGCCAGAATGACGAGAGCAATCATAACAAAAAACCACTGTCGGTTTGCAAAAATGCCAAATGCCGCACCCCTGTTTTCCAGATAGAACAATTCAAAGACATGAGGAATCAGCGAAATTCCGGAAGAACCCTTCAGTGCAGTTAAGGCAAATGCTTTGGTCAGCTGGTCAACGGCTGTCAGGGCAAGCAGCAGGAAAAAACCTGCTGCAATGTAATTATTATTCTTTTTGTTACTCATTTCAAACTCCATCTTAGTCAGCCTTTAAGGTCTTTACAGCTTCCAGCATCTCCTGCTCAGTTACGTCTGTAGCAATATAAGCTTTTCCAGGCTTCTTTAAAAGAATGAATCTGATTTTTCCGGCATCCATTTTTTTATCACTTTTTGTGACAGCAACAACATCTTCTGCCCGGATAGTGTCAAAAGAAATCGGAAGCCCAAAGCCAACATTCATGTCACGGATTTCATAGAACTCATCTTCATCCAGCATGCCGCGTTTCCAGGAAATGTACGCAGCGGCCACGGTGCCAAGTGCTACGCAGGCGCCATGGGAAAGAGAAAAATTTTTAAGTTTTTCAATGGCGTGTCCGATCGTATGGCCGAAATTCAGAAGCGCCCGGTCTCCTTTTTCCGTCGGATCCTTTTCTACGATATATCGTTTCAGTTCACAGCATTTTGCAACCATATATGTCATTGCAGAAGGATCCTTTTCTTCAATATCCTCCATATGCTCAATTGCCCACTCATAAAAATCAGCATCAAAACTGAGACCGTATTTAAGCAGTTCTCCCATTCCGCTTGCAAACTGGTCATCTGGAAGCGTTTTCAGGACGGAAAGATTTATATATACCAGGGATGGCTGATGAAATGCACCGACCATATTTTTGTATTGATCGAAATCAACACCGGTTTTTCCACCGATACTGCTGTCAATCTGAGCCAGCAACGTTGTCGGAATCTGAATAAAACGAATTCCGCGCAGATAGGTTGCTGCTGCGTAGCCAGTGAGATCGCCGGTAACACCACCGCCAAGTGCAATCAGATAATCCTTACGGTCAAAACCGGCCTGAATCAGTACTTTGTAAAGTTCCCGAACGGTATCAAGCGTTTTGCTTGGTTCTCCGGCTTCAAAAATATATGTTTCTGCACAAGGACAGCATTTCTGTATCTGTGCTTTTACTTCTTCCAGATAAAGCGGTGCTACTGTAGATTCTGTTACGATGCAGATACGGCGTCCTTCACAGCCAATTTTTTTCAGCTCAGCAGGAAGATCTAAGAAGGAGTGCCTTAGGTAAATATCATAAGGCTCCTGTCCCGGAGTTTTAACGGTAATTGTTTTTTCCTGTAAATTTCCCATTTATGGAATCTCCTTTTTGTTGGTCTTTTGTTTATATATATTTTTCAATTTTAACAAGGCAGCGTCCCTTTTTCGTCTGTCCAGATGCAGTTATAAAGCGGAATTTTCCTTCTCCGCGGGCAGAGATCAGATCCCCGTCTTTTGGTGTATAGGCATTTGTTGTGATCAGTTTTCCATTTATAAAGACTTTTCCGTCAGAAATCAGAGAAAGCAGACTGCTGCGGGAAGACTGAAAAGCTACTGCCATCAGGGCGTCCAGACGAACAGAAGCTACGGTTCCGGTTATTTCTTTTGTTTTTGGCGTATAAATGAAATCGTCCGTTTCTGAAATGGTGCAGCGTACAGAGGTATGACGAATACGGGTCAGTTCACTGCAGATCAGGGAAGCCATGCTTTCGTGGCAGAATACGTAAAACTGATCTTCACAGACTGCGATATCTCCCATTTTTGAACGTTCAATGCCAAGATGCATCAATGCGCCAAGAATATCGCGGTGGCTGAGCGGCTCTGCAAATTTGCGGTTGAGCGGTTCTGTTCGGATGCAGGAAATCGGATAAGAAAGAGACGGAAGGTCAAAACCGGAGTTTTTATCTTCCGTTTTATCTTCTATAAGATAAGAAAGAGCATCAGGCACAAATGCAGCAATCTGACGCTCCGCTCCTTCATAGCCACCAGAAGCTTTGCAGTGAATCCACGGAAACTTCTGAAGTGTCTGATGTAGAATATTCTGTTCATTTAAATTCAGAAAATCGCTGAAGGTTGTCATACATTTAAGTTCAGCAAGCCTTGAGAGTTCCTGAAATCTTTTTGCAAGCAGCTCTTCTTCTTTATTCATAGGTATACCTTACTGGAATTTGGTTCCGACTGCCGGAATATCAACCGCACCATTTAAGAGTTCCTGAAAATCACCGGAAATGCTGACACCAGCAGGTGTGATAATGAAAATATAGCTGCTGACACGTTGAAGATTGCCGCCAACGGCGTAACAGGAACCAGAGGAATAGTCGATAATACGCTGGGAAAGATCTAAATCAAGCCCCTCCAGATTCAGAACAACGGTACAGTCCTGAAGCAGTGTTTCTGTGATTTCTCTTGCATCTTCCATGCTTCGTGGTTTAATAACGCATACTTCCATCTCAGTACCCTTTTCCAGACCAGTTTTTTTCTGACGCATCGGAGAAATTTTTGAGGAAGGGTTGGAACGAACGACTTTTGGCTTTGCAGTTTTTGCTGCAGAAGTGCGTTCGGAAGAAACAGCAGCAGACTGAGGAATGTACTCGTCTGTGTCTTCCTCTTCCTCAAATTTTTTCAGGATATGCTTTTTGGGCTGTGTGTCCTGCTCTTCTTCTTCATAATCCTCATCCAGATAATCGTCTTCACCAAAGCCTTCTTCATCATTTAATTTCATTGCATTTAAAAATCTATCTATAACACCCATTCTGTTATCTCCAATCTGACTTTATATCTGGCTGTATGATCTCGCACCGAAAATACCGGTTCCCACACGCACCATGGTCGCACCTTCTTCAACAGCGACTTCGTAATCACCGGTCATTCCCATACTAAGATTACACATATTCACATTATCGATGTTTTTGTCTTTGATGTCAACATATAAATTTCGTAATTTGCGGAAATAAATTCTGTTATTTTCTGCATTTTCTGTAAATGGAGCAATTGTCATCAGACCTTGCACCTGAATGTTTGACAATTTGCTGATCTGTCTGATAAAACTTTCCACTTCAGGAATACGAAGACCGAATTTGGATTCTTCTTCTGCTGCGTTGACCTCAACCAGGATTGGCATGATAATTCCATGCTTTCCGGCTTCCTCGTTAATTGCTTCTGCAAGGCGGACGGAATCAACAGAATGGATCAGGCAGACCTTATCGATGATATATTTAATTTTATTGCGCTGCAGATGCCCGATCATATGCCAGCGAATGTCTGATGGAAGATTCGGATATTTTTCCCGGATTTCCTGTGGCTTGTTTTCGCCAAAATCCCGGCTTCCTGCATCGTACGCTTCCAAAAGCATCTCAATGGGTTTTGTTTTGCTGACAGCGATTAAAGTTACGTCGGAACGCTTGCGGCCGGAACGCTCACAGGCTTTCGCAATGCGTGCTTCTACTTCTTCAAGATTTTTCTTTATCATGTTTACAGCTCCTTTCAAAAGGCAGGCTCAATGTATTTTGCTGACAGTTCCTGCACAGGGGAATTCTGGATGGATTAATAAACAATCTGATCCTCCGTTACCTCATCTGCATTCATAACAATATAATCATAAGCGGCAAGACTGTAGATGTTATTGCTTGATACAATACAGTATTCTTCATTTTCATCAATAACCGTAATTTCACGGAATACAGCGTAGCCTTTGTTGATATTATAGACGCCGTGCAGAGTTTCGATATCCTTTTCCTGTAGCTGGATGCGATTAGAAGAATTTTCCATCAAAATGGAATCCCCTTCTGTAAGCAGATTTCGGTCAACCAGGTAATAACCATCGCTGTGACTGTAGACGTTTGCTGTAATATAATGGGTTGCGGCAGAGCCGCTGCTGCCATAATGCTCGATTTTCAGAGTGATTTCCGTATCGGTATCTTCGTTTTTGGTAACATACTCTTCTGGTATCCGGTAAAACTCACGTTGTACGATTGCGGAAGTAGGTATCTTGAGTCCGGTTTTCTTATTCATAACAAGTTCAATCTCAAGAAAACGATCCGTTGCATAACGAACGAGGGAATTGCTCAGAGATATTTTTCCAAAAGAGTCATTTCCATTCTGAATAATAGTAAACGGAGCGGAAAAAGTTACATTATCTTTTAAAAATCGAAACCGAATCGTTGTGGAATCAGCCAGTTCTGTTCGCAGCTTGTCATTAATCGGAAAATAGAGAGCCCAGTCTTCTTTGGTAATCAATTTAAAAAGTGGATTGCCTGCACTGACAGAGGAGCTGCGCAGATTCTGTACGTGATAGCTGCTTCGGTCAAACATGGCTGAAGTGATGTCCGTATCTGTAATTGTTTCATAACCATCGATATTATAGATGACAAAGCCGGATTCGGGTGCGGTGCACTGGTTCCGAACATAGGAAGGTGCAGCGGTTGAGTCCTGTAAAATCTCGGAGATCGCGGTCTGGACATTGGATTTCAGTTCATAAACAGTCTGGAATGCATTATCTGTAAAATTCATAGTAAAGCTGGAAAACATATCCTGCATTCTGGATTCGTCATCCGTAGTCATGGAGAAATCACTGTATGCAATAGGATCTGCAGAGCCAGACTCATTGATCGAGCAAACGGTGCTCCCTGCAGAGGTTCTGGAACCCTCCCGGACATAATAACGGACACCGCCGGATTGTGTGGCATTTACGACGGTTTCAGTCCGAAGTGACAGGGCATGAAAACGATAATTTCCGGTAATAGAACCGCGCTGTACCTCGTATGCGGTGATGTGCGTGTCCGTAAAATATAGAAACAGACAGATGATCATATACAGAAATACGATACCGAACAGCAGTGTTCCTATATTAAAAAAAGAATATCGCCTGTACTTTGTGATCTTTTTATTTTTTTTAAACAATCAGGAAACCTCCCTTAATAAGCCTGTCTTTCATTTTATCATGTTACAGAGTGTGATACAACCTTTGTTTTGAATAAAAATCATTTTTCCGGTTATACTGTGAGTAACTCGGAAGTAAAAAGGAGGAATTACATTGAGTAAAGGATTGGACTATACTGCTCTTACACTGGTGATTGTCGGTGCAGTCAACTGGGGACTGATCGGGATATTTAAACTGGATCTGGTTAATCTGATTTTTGGAAATATGACATGGATGTCGAGAATCATTTATACGCTTGTCGGTATTTCTGGGTTGTATTTGCTGAGCCTGTATGGGCGGGTTACTGATTTTGGGACAGAAAACGGATGACAACAGTTTTCTGTAAATATTTTTATGATGCCAGGGTCAAAAGCCAGAAACCACGATGTGCTTGCACTGAGTGGTTTTATGGCTTAATGACCCGCCCAGATATGAGCATAAAAGTGGAGCGCAAAAAAGAAAAATTTCGATGACATAAAAAGACAGGCCTGCCATTAAGGCCGGGCCTGTCAGAAATTCGATTATGTATTTTATAAGTCCGCAATTACATACTGTTTCAAATCTTCGGCGATCACATTTCCATCCACTGAGATGCTGACAACGAATGAAACATTGAATTTCTCACTGATTTCATTCAGTCTGCGAAGCTGTTCATTTACGGTTGCCTCGTCCAGAAGGGAAATCTTAAGGAAGCTGTCAAGGTACATCTGTTCAAGGTCATGATCCTGAGAAAGGATTCCATAAAGAAAACCGATGAATTCACCACTTGATGCAAGATTGAATCCGGAGACATCGATCAGACGGATCTTGTTGTTGAGCTCGTACATATGCTTGGTACTTTTGTCAAGATAAACGATGTTTCCATGAGCATTCTTGATTTCTGAATTTACCTTGTCCAGTAAGATTTTTGTTTTTCCTTTTCCTTTTGCGCCTACGATTAACTGTATCATGGTAATCTCCTCCTTTAGTAGCGGATAAAATTTTCTTGGTGTAATTATAGTATATTTACACATAAATTACAACACCTAAATCAAAATTTTTCGTCTATTTACACAGAATAACGAATTTTTCACTACATCAATTAGGAAAAGAATATATCTGTTTTGCTCTGGCAACTGATCAGTTAAGGAGAATTGATCAAAGAAAGGAGCTGATTCATTTCCGGATAAAGTGTGTCTTTTGACTCAGCGTGCAGAATAATAGACAGATAGGGATTGCCGTAGAGATCCTTTGCAAGGAGTGCCAGGCAGGCACCGGCATCATCCGTAGTTCCGGTTTTTCCGCCGCAGATGATAACATCCTCCGGAGCATGTGCTTCATTCGTGAAATAGTGGTTTGTGGATTCCCAGGTCATAGCTGCAGAGGAACCATCTGCTTTCGTATACTCTGCATAGTAATTTTTGCGGCTGATAATATCCTGAAATACGTCATATTTCAGCGCTTCCTGAAAGATCAGATAAATATCATACACGGAAGTGTAATGATCTTCATTCGTCAGTCCATGTGGATTCATAAAATGAGTATTTACAGCACCAAGATTAGATGCTTCTTCGTTCATCATTGCTACGAAACCATCAACAGATCCGCCGACATGTTCTGCAATCATCATGGCGGCGTCATTTCCGGAAGCAATCATCATCCCGTAGAGTAACTGCCGAAGAGACAAAGTATCTCCTTCTTTGATATCACAGACGGAGGAACCGTATTCGATATCGGCGGCTGTTTCCGTAACAGTTACGAGATCATCCAGATTACCGTATTTTAATGTAACGAGCGCAGTCATTACTTTTGTAATGCTGGCCGGAGAACGGCTGGTAAAGATATCCTTGGCATAGAGCACCTTGCGATCATTGATATCAAAAACTCCGGCAGAGAGAGCATTGAGCGTGACTGCCGAGATATTGGTATCGCCGGATGCTACGCAAAGATCTTCAGCAAACGGACTTGCGGTGTCTCCGGAAGAAAGACTGCTTCCGGAGCTGAATACAGGATCACCGTTTTCATAAGGGTAAAAAAGCGTATAATCATGAGAACGGAGGACAAAATAATAAACAAGAAAAATCATAAGTGCAGTCAGAATGGTAAGCAAAATAGCTGTAAGAAGCAAATGCAGCTGTTTCTTCTTTTCCAGTACTTCCTGCGTCTGGATCCTTGCCCATTCACGATCCGTATATCCGGCCGGTTTTTGTGAACGGTCTGTTTTATCTGCTTTACCTGTACATTTCACGCCACTCAAGATCTCCTCTTTCCAGTGATTTTAAAAGCATTTCTGCGGAAGCAATGTTTGTTGCAAGCGGTACATTATGGATATCACAAAGTCGGATCGCTTTATTGATATCGGGCTCATTATGTCTCGGATTTAAAGGATCACGGAAAAAGATCATAAGATCGATCTGATTCTGTTCGATCATAGCACCGAGCTGTTCCTCACCTCCGATATGTCCGGCAAGGAATTTGTGGATATTTAAATTTGTAGCTTCCTCGATCAGACGACCGGTTGTTCCGGTTGCATACAGTTCATGTCGTGCAAGGATACTGCGGTAGGCAATGCAGAGGTTCTGCATCAGTTTTTTCTTTGAATCATGAGCAATAAAAGCAACATTCATTTCTCATACCTCCCATATAATTTTCTTGCTTACCGCCTATAGAGGCGGTAGTTATCGCACATATGATAAAACGGCCTTAATATTTGCGGGTCTGCAGCCCGACATTGAGGACAAAGCCAATGCCGATGCAGAAACTGATCAGTGAAGTCAGACCATAGCTGACAAACGGAAGTGCAATACCGGTATTTGGCATTAGTCCTGTGGCTACAGAAATATTGATAAAGGTCTGAAAGAAAATCTGAGCGGCCATGCCACAGCAGATCAGTGTTCCTGACAACAGCTTGGCTCTCCGCCCGATCAGCAGACATTCAAATGCAATCAGAAATTCCAGAATGATCAGAATACAGCAGCCAATGAAACCGATCTCCTCTCCTGCCACAGCGAAGATAAAATCGGTCTGAGGTTCTGAGATGAAATTTCCGTTTTTGACGGAACCAACCTCATCGTTATTCAGACCTTTTCCGTAAAGCTGACCGGATCCGATTGCAATAATGGAATTCTGCTGCTGCATGGATTCCTGTGGGTATTCGTCCGGTCGAAGCCATGCGTAGATACGTTTCAGCTGGTAATTGCCGGACGGGTTGTCCGGCTGAAGGAGAATACTCATCCCGATCACACCAACCGGTATACATACAAGGAGTATGCCAATCACAATCCGGTAGTTCAGCCCTGAAATAAAGATCATAACACAGAATACCGAAGCCACGGCAATTGTGGTGGAAAGATCAGGTTCCTTGTAGATAAGAAACAGCTGTACGCCGATTAGTGCGAGTGAGGACAGGATAATCCGTGGTTTACTGACGTTTTCTTCATGATTTTCAAAAAATTTCGCAAAAAACAGAATCAGCAGGATTTTTACAACATCGGATGGCTGAAACTGAAGACCTGCAATGTTGATCCAGCGGGTCGCTCCATTTACATTTTTGCCAAGAAATAATACGGAGACGAGCAGGGCAACTCCTGAGAGATAAAGAAGCCAGTGAAAATTCAGAATCCAAGTATAATCCATTAATGAAACAAAAACCATGGCAGCCAGGCCAAGAATGAGACCGAAAATCTGCCGGGTCTGAAAATCAGGATTTGCACTTCCGATGACCAGAATACCGAGTACGGCAAGGGCAATCACCCAAAGAATCAGACGAAACCGATAGTCACTTAATTTGTATTGTCTTAACATCTTGTACTCCTTGATTTCTCTTTTGAATAAGCTGCACTCTTATTTCAAATGCATCATTCAGATTCAGATACCGTATGAGAATATCTGAGATTTCTTTTTTCATTTGCAGCACCTCTTCCGGGGATGCATTCAGACGATCAGACGAGACCGTAAGGGCGGCCCGGTTTTTGGCTATTTCTCCTGATGTCAAAAACGATGCATATCTGCGAGAATTCATGCTGTCCTCCCTGTTGCAGGCATATTTCAAGTAGCGAAGCGGATTGCGAATTTCCGTTTCAGCGCTCTCTGGTTCTGAATATGGATGCAATTTTCTGGAATACAGAAGGGACTGTCTGCAGATCAAGAAGCGGTACGGTCTCTCCGTCAATTCGTCGGGCAATATTAAGAAATGCCTGTCCTGCAAGGGTGTTGCTTCCAATCAGTGATTCACCATGATTGGCGGCGATTACAACGCTTTCTTCGTCCGGAACAGCGCCAAGAAGATTTACGGCCAGAATATCAAGGACATCTTCTGTGGACATCATTTCTCCGCGGCGAACCATGTCGATGCGAATTCGATTTAAAATGAGATCAATTTTTTTAATTCCGTCCGCTTCAAGCAAGCCAATGATGCGGTCAGCATCTCGAATCGCTGAAACCTCCGGTGTTGTAACGACAATTGCCTGATCAGCGGCAGCGATTGCGTTGCGGAAGCCCTGTTCGATTCCGGCAGGACAGTCGAGCAGAATATAATCAAATAATGGCTTAAGACCCTCGACAAGCTTAATCATCTGTTCCGGACTGACTGCACTTTTATCGCGTGTCTGTGCAGAGGGAAGCAGATACAGGCCAGGATAATGTTTATCACGGATCAGAGCCTGACGGATCCGGCAGTTTCCTTCAATGACATCGACGAGATTATAAATGATGCGGTTTTCCAGTCCCATAACGACATCCAAATTACGCAGTCCGATGTCAGTATCCACAAGAACTACTTTTTTATTCATTCGCGCCAGTCCTGCGCCGATGTTTGCGGTTGAAGTTGTTTTTCCGACGCCGCCTTTTCCGGATGTGATCACAATTACCTTACTCATGTTCGAATCCTCCAGTCTTTCAGCAACAAATTTATACCAGATATTCACACAAGGTTTCACTGGTGATCGGTTTGAACTGAAGATGGCCGTCGCTGATAAAAGCGATCTTCGGATCAACAGGGTATTCACCGGTGTCTTTTCTTTTGGTGATAGCGCTGCGCGCTATTTTATCCGCGATACGAACCAGCATTGGTTTCATGGTAAGAGCTGCGGCAAAGCATTTGGGGTCTCCTGCAGCTCCGGCATAAATGGTCCCCATGCAGCATCCGAGAATGATAATGTTTCCTTTTGAAATAACCTGGGCACCGGGGTTTACATCTCCGATGATCACGATGCTGGTTTCGGTTTCCAGTATCTGCCCGGAGCGGAGCGTTCCGCGGTAAAAATGGCCTTCCTCTTCTTTTTGCTTTGTGAGGGACTGTTCTACTGCTTTGTGGTAGAACTCCTGTGATTCCTTATCTTCATCTACGATACAGATAACCTGTATTTTGGAATTTTGTACGATTTCATCTACCAGTATGTTTTCTTCCTCTTTTGAAAGTGTTCTGCCCCGGAAGGTAAGTGCGAGCCGCGCATTTTTAAAAAATGCGGCAGACATATGAAATTTTTCTGCAACTGCCTGACGCAGTTCATCAAATGGCACCTCGGGGTCCAGGCTCAGAATCAGTCCGTAAGGATTGCTCTTGATAATGACGGTACTGTGCCCCATGAAATCTCCCTCTTTTCTGAAATTCCTTTTGTTTTTTTCCTGCGTTTGTCAGTCTGCAAATGCGGTTCCGCTCTCCGATGGCTGTGAAGCATGTCCGGTGATCAGAGTGGATTCATCCTGAAGCTTGTAATAATAAGATATAACGTCACGCGCTACAAGTGCTGCATTTGCGGATCCATAGCCATTTGTGATACGAACTGCCAGTGCAATCTCCGGGTCGTCATACGGTGCGTAACCGATAAACAGACCGTGATTCGGTTTGTCCTTGCTTTGCTGTGCGGTACCGGTCTTTCCGGCAACAGCCAGGCCGCCTGTACCATTAAATGCAGGTGCTGCTTCCGCGCTGAAAGCAGAATGATTGAGCACCACGCCACGCATGCCGGCATGAATCGTATCCCACAGCTCCTGCGGCAGATCCAGGGTGTTGTGAACAACCGCCTTGTTTTCCTCCAGAACGCTTCCGGAAGAATCGGTGATATATTTTACAAGCGTCAGATCATAGCAGGTACCGCTGTTGGCGATTGTGCTGACGTATCTTGCGAGTCCGGCAGTTGTAAAAAGGTGTGTAGCCTGTCCCATTGCAGAACGGGCTGCATCTTCCTGCGAGACTTGTGGCATGGTTTCCGGTACCTCAAGACCGGACTTTGCATCCAGTCCGTACATGGAAGCGTATTTTGTAAGCTTTTCAATGCCGACAGAATCGACATATTCCCCGTTGACGAGACCAAGTCGGTATCCGACACTGTTGAAGTAATAATTACAGGAATCGCGGATCGCGGTCTGAAGTGTTTCCACGCCGTGACCGTAAATGTTCCAGCAATTAATTGGCTGCTCATCAAACGGCGGTGTATTGAATTTTCCGGTACAGGTGATTCCCTCACCAATATTGATCACACCTTCCATATAACCGGCGGTGGCAGTGACGAGCTTGAATGTAGAACCAGGTGCAATGGCCTCCTGAGTTGCTCTGCTGTAGAACGGAGAAGATTTATCCATATTCAGCTTGGTGAAATAATCGGAATCCATGTCATTTGCAAGCCTGTTGTTATCATACCCCGGATAGGTCACACATGCAAGTGTTTCACCTGAATTCGGATCCGTCAGTACAAGAGAACCGGAGCACGGAGCCAGTGCAAGCTGAGAAGGTCTGATTTCAAGGTTGTAGATTTTCTGACGGATAAATTCACAGTCATCAATGGAGCCGGCAGCAAGACCGTTGTACGTATCTGTATCCATTTCAAGAACGCCCTGATCGAAAAGAAGCATACAGATATTCTCTCCGTTCAGTCGTTTCTCCTTGAGCATATAGCGATACACCTGTTTACAGAAATTGTTGTCATCGTAAAGGTACGTGGAGATGTAGTCTGCCAGCGCGGTGAAAACTTCTTCGGTATCCATGTATTCAGCGTTGTCCGAGATCTTTGTGACATCGATCCAGTTCTGGGAGATCGCGTAGGTCAGAAATTCTTTCAGGCTGATGGATTCATCCTCGGTCCATTGTTCGTAGACCGGATCAGATTTGTCAATTGCATCTTCGTTGATGATGCCGGTATCATTCATCAGCATATCATTAACGATATAAGACTCGTAAATCTGGTACTGCTCTTCCAGGTCTTTGTAAACAATCGGATCATTTGTGAGAAGCTGATCCTTGAGGGTGGCAAATATTTCGGATGCCTTGACCAGGAAAGCATTATAGACAGCCTTTTCATTTTCAGTTGCGTCATCTGCTTTCAAATGACCAACATCAAGAACATTATTTTCAAACAGCGCATAGTAAACGTCATAAACCGGGATCAGAAGCTGATCGGCTGATTCAACAGCGTCTGAGTCGAACTCTTCCGCGTCAATGATCTTTGACCAGACAATTCCGGCGATATACTGTTCCAGAATCTGATAGGCTGCTTTCTGCAGATCAAGATCGATGGTCAGATAAACATCGCTGCCGGCCTGAGGCTCTACGCGGGACTCCACTTCAAGAGTGCGCCCGACATTGTCAACATAGAGGACTTCGGATCCTTTATCTCCCTGAAGTGTCGTTTCAAGGACACTTTCCAGACCGGTCTTTCCCACGATATCTGTTGTATCATAAGAATCATCCTCTTCACTTAAGGATTCAAGCTCTTCTGCGGAGATCTGACCGGTATATCCAATCAGAGGAGCAATATACTCGGCATCCGCATAAACACGGCGGTATTCTTCTGAGATATCGATGCCCTGGAAGCGGGCAGAATTCTCCATGATTCTGGCGACTGTCTCTTCACTGACATTTTTTGCAATTGTGACAGACTGATAACGCTGAAAGCTGTAAGCGGCAATTGCAGCGCGCAGTGTTACAAGCTGCAGGAGCTCTTTATCCGTATAGCTTTCCGGAAGATCATACTGCTTTCTCTCAGAGGCAGTAATTTTTGAATCCAGAATTCCGTAATATTCTTTGCTGCAAAGAAGCTCCATAAGATCAGAAGCAGAAATATTTAACTGTTCTGAAGTCAGATCATTAATGTAGGACTGACCGAAAATATCTGCCTTGAATCGATTCAGAGTAAATCCGGAAGCAGTGTATTTCCAGGCTCCGTCATCGCCAAGCGCAATTTTGAAATTATCAACAACTGTATCACCCTGCTCTTCTATGATTTTAATCACGTGATACAAAGTGCTGTTGAGAGTCAGGTTTTTTTCATGTGTAGAGGAATAGGAGCCATTGTCTTCAAATGTGACGCAGTAAGAAAGCTCATTATAGGCAATTGGTTTTCCGTTACGGTCATAAATGCTTCCTCTGGAACTTTTCAGAGTACGTTCTTTGCGGATGGAAAGGGAAAAATTATTCTGATATGCTTCGCCCTGTATGATCTGCAGATAAAACAGGCGTTGCAAAAGCAGTGCTGCCATGAGAATGACTACGATGAACAGCAGGGTGATTCGTGTGTTGAGTGCTTTTGGTCCCTTTTTTCTGATATTATGAAACAAAGCTGTCGGTACCTCCTCTGTCAGTCATGCATAATTTTTTATTGATTGCATACAGAATCTGATATACGACGAAAGTCAGTATCAGTGTATAAAGCATTTCAGGCAGAATGATCCTGCCCAGATAATAGAAAAAATGGATTCGGCCGCGCATCAGAAAGAGAAATCCGTATTGAACGATACCATATACGATGTCAGAAACGGAAATCAGAAACAGTGGAGTCTTGATGTCGTCATCGTAAAAAATGCGATAGAAATTTCCACTGAAATAACCGACCCATAAATAAATCAGTGCATTGAATCCGATGATGGTATTAAAGAAAATATCTGTCAGAAGTCCGCAGAAAAAACCGGTCAGCATTCCGGATCTTCGGCCGCGCATCAGTCCAAAAGAAACCGTAAGAATAATAAGCAGGTTTGGCTTGACAGAGGCGATGGAAATCATCTGACATACGGTAGACTGCAGAATAATACTGATCAGAATCAGGACAGTCATTGTAAGCTTGCGCCGCATGAGAAACTCCTTTCTTGTCTATATCCTGTTATTCCTGTGCATCTGTAGAATCTGTAGATGTTTCCGTTTGCGCAGGCGTCTCGGCCTGAGATTCTTTTGATGCTTCAGCTTTTCCGGTCGTACCGGAAGAACCGGAATTATCAGAGACAGAATCGGATGGAACGTATTCCTTACGCTGTAAAATAACGAGAACCTCCTGCAGATGCCGGAAATCGACGACAGGGGTAATGTACCCGGATTTTGTCAGATTATTGGAGTCATTATTCAGCTCACTGATATATCCGATCAAAATACCGGGCAGAAATTTCTCACTGATATAAGAAGTGACGACCTTGTCTCCGACATGAACCTTATTGTCAGAATCAGTTAGTTTGACCAAGTTTAAAGAACCTTCATCAATCAGACGGAGATCTCCTGCGATGATACACTGATCAGAGGTAGTGGAAACCATTGCGCTGACATTGCTGTTGTCATCTATAATAGAACGCACAGTTGCCCAGTTTGGTCCGACCTCAGTGACAATTCCGACAAGTCCGCCGCCGGAAATAACATTGCAGTCCTTCTGAATACCATCTGAGGTACCTTTGTCAATCGTAAAAAGCTGAAACCAGTTACCCGATTCTTTTGCGATTACGCGTGCGCCGACTTTTTCATAATCATCGTACTGCTCATCAAGCGAGAGAAGCTCCCGCAGTCTTGTCAGCTCTTCTTTGTCCTGAACAAGCTGTGTATTCTCCTCAGTGAGAGTGTCGACCTTTGCCTGCAGCTCTTCATTTTCTTTTCTGAGAGAGACTGCGTCTTCAAAGTTGTCAGTCAGACCGGAAAGCCACGAACCAAAGCCGTTGATTCCCTTCTGAATTGGTGTAATCACAAAGCCGCTTGCCTGTCTGAGCGGTGAAACTGCATCGTTTTCCAGAAAGGAAACAGCAATGAGACCGGTGCACAGAACGCTAAGACCGATCAGAATCGATTTATTTTTTAAAGTGTCATTTGTCTTTTTTTTCATAACCAACCTGCCCCTATCTCATGACAGCCAGATCACTCAGGGAATAAGTGGACTGTCTCAGATCTTTATTATTCATAATTTCTACCAGACCGCGGACCGTGCTGTTTTTGGGATCCTGAATATGATGAAATTCAATTCCTGTTTCTTTTTGTATGTATTCCGGAAGATTCTGGATCATGGAAACACCGCCGCTTAAGTATATCCCCTCACGGGCAACGTCTTTCATAAGCTGAGGAGGAATCCGATTGTAGACGGATTTGATGCTTTCCACAATCGAATCGATTGTATCAATAATGGCAACACTGACGGCAAGTGACGGAATGAGATCCGATTTTGGAAGCCCGGACAGTGTGTGAATACCGAACACCTTCTGTTCAAGACGTGGTCCGTTAATCATAAAGGCAAGGTTATTCTTGAGCGATTCTGCAGTCTTGCGACCGATGCTTAAATTAAATTTTCTGCGGACCATAGTACAGATATCCTCATCAAGTCTTCGTCCGCCGATTTTCAAAGTCTGGCTTAAAATTACTTTTCCGGAAGAAATAACGGAGATTTCCGTTGTGTCCGCTCCGATATTTACGATCATGTGACCGCGGGAAGAAAGAACCGGTAGCTCTGCACTTACCGCATCTGCGATTCCCTTATCAATCAGGCGAATCTTTCCGGCATTGATTTTTCCGTTCATAACATGGAAAAAAGCCCGGCGTTCCACTTGCGTAATCTCACTTGGCACGGCTATATATAAAGAAGCATCCGAACCAAATGCACCGGAAAAGTGTTTCAAAAGAGAGGAAAGAATAATTTCCATCTCGGTGAGATTTGCAATTACACCGCCGGACATTGGCCACACAACCTGTACGTTTCGTGGATTTTTTTCATAAATTTCATAGGCATCGTTTCCGACGGCAAGAACATCCCGATCGTTGCGAAGCGCTACTATATTTTTGTCATAAAGAAATTTTTTTCCGCTTTTATCTTTGATTTTTATCGTATCAGTGCCGAGATCGACACCGCATACCTTTGGAAACAGCATGTATTTTACCCCTTGTTGTCTGAAGGCTCCAGCCAGAAGCCCTGCTCTCTCATGCTGACGGCCTGTCTGTCACCGATAATGATATGATCCAGCAGTTCAATACCAAGCATGGCGCCTGCTGCTCTGACTCTCTCCGTCAGAAGGACATCGTCCCGGCTCGGATCCGGAACACCACTCGGGTGGTTGTGTAAAAGCAGAATACTGACAGCCTGATGACGGATGGCTTCGATATAAATCTCACGCGGGGAGATTAAAGAAGCACGCACGGTTCCCTTGGAAATAATTTCATCGCGGATCAGCTTCCCTTTACTGTTAAGCATAACAAGAAGCAGAACCTCCTGCTCTTCATGGCGTAATGTCTCCATATAATAGGAGGAGACAGAGGCCGGATCGTGAAAAGAAACGGTTTCAGAAAAATTTGCACGTGCGATTCGCTTGGAAAGCTCTGCGATGCATTTGATCTGAAGGGCTTTTACTTTCCCGAGACCGTGGATCTTCTGTAAATCAGAAATCGACATATGATAAATGCCAAGCAGGCCATTGCCACCATTGGCAAGCACATTTCTTGACAGCTCTAATGCCGATTGTCCACGGGAACCGGTACGAAGAATGACAGCCAGAAGCTCTGCGTCACTTAATGCAGAAGTACCTCTGGCAATGCCTTTTTCGTATGGCCGTTCCTCTTCCGGTATGCTTTTGATCGTAGTATGTGGGTGCTGTGTTTCTGTCTGCTTTTCGAGATCTTTTGTTTTATTCATTTTTTATAAAGTATTCTCTCACCCGAATCATTAAAACATTTTATCATAATTTTTTTGCAAAGTATACACCCAGACTATTAATTTTTTCTGTAGGCGTGATATAAGGCTTCTGCGACACGGATTCCGTCGACTGCTGCCGAAGTGATACCGCCGGCATAGCCGGCACCTTCCCCACATGGATAGATACCGGGGAAATCCGGAGACTGGAACTCTTCTGTCCGTACAATGCGTACGGGTGAAGAAGTACGGCTTTCAACAGCGGACAAAAGAGCATCCTCGCGGTCAAAGCCGGGAATGCGCCTGCCAAAGGCATGGATTCCTTCGATCAGTGCCTGGTTTAAAGATTCCGGAAGAATTTCTCCAAGATCAGCAAAAGCCCATAAGCCTTTGATCCTTGGAACAACAGAATTATCGGGAATATTTTCTGAATGCTTCTTTTCAACGGAGCAACAAAAGTCTTTGAAGGTCTGCACAGGAACTTTTCCGTCTGCGCATCGATAAGCGGCTTCCTCGAGTCTTTGCTGGAAAGCTATGCCGTCAAGAGGAGAATCACTGTTCCTGTAATCTTCCGGTGAGACTGTGACAACGATGGCGCTGTTTGCATTTTGACTGCTGCGGTCGCTGTAGCTCATACCGTTTACGGCAAGGCGTCCCTCCTCAGAGGAGGCATTGACAACGTACCCGCCCGGACACATGCAAAAGGAGTAGACTCCTCTTCCGTTTTCACATTTATGCGTGACTTTGTACGGAGCTGCGCCGAAATCATACGGACAGTCTTTTCCATACATCGCCTCATCAATCATACTCTGTGGATGCTGAATACGCATACCGACTGCAAATGATTTTTGCTGCATGGAAAATCCCATTTGGTGCAGCAGAGAAAACGTATCTCTGGCGCTGTGTCCGATCGCTAGGACAAGATGGTCTGCTTCAAGCGATGACTGGCCATTGCCTATAGAAATGCAATAGCGAGCCTGCTTTGGATCAGAACGGTCAGATGAGACTGAGATTCCGGTCAGACAGCTTTCAAAACGGAAAGTACCGCCAAGACTGATAATTTCATCCCTGATGTGTCTGACGACAGAAACCAGAACGTCTGTTCCGATGTGCGGTTTATGGTCATATAAAATAGAGGGGTCTGCGCCTGCATTTACAAATTCACGCAGGACAAAACGGATCTTCCCACCCGGATCTTTGATCAGGGTATTTAATTTTCCGTCAGAAAAGGTACCGGCACCGCCCTCTCCAAACTGGACGTTGGAGGCGGGATTTAGTTTACCGGTCTCCCAGAAAGCGCGGACCGTCTCCATCCGCGTCTCCACCGGTTCACCGCGTTCCAGAATGATCGGCTTTAGGCCGGCTCTTGCGAGCATCAGTGCACAGAACAGGCCGGAAGGACCGCTGCCGATGATGACTGGTGGCCGTAGTATATTTGCTGCGCCAAAGGATGGATCAGATGGAAACTGATAGGGGGAAACGTTGACAAGGGTTACCTTTTTTGTTTTCAGACGCTTCAGGATTTCCTTTGGCTGTTCGAGCTGTACATCCACCGTATATACATAGAAAAAGTCCGGTTTGTTGCGTGCATCGATGGATCTTCGTATAATTTCATAGTGGAACGGCTGCTTTTTCAGCCGGAGGATTCTGCGGATCTCCTGCTTTATCTCCTGTCTGGAATGATCCGGGCGGAGCTTCAATTCACTGATTCGCAGCATAGAAACTGTGGAATAACGCATCGGTTTTACCTCATAATTTTCATTATAAATCATTATAAATATGTTTCGGAATTTCGTTCTCTATGATACCGTTTCCGCTCTTTCCCGTCAACCCTTTCGAAAATACAAAGAAAAAAAACACAATTTTTTCAAAAATGCAACACAAAAGTGTCACACTTCCCTCTTATTGTGTAGTATGTATTGAGAAATCAATACGAATGACCGATAAGAAAGGACTTGAATAATTATGAAAAGAAATTATGTAGCAGTTATGCTTGGACTGGCCTTGACGGTATCTTCAGTCAGCGCGTTCGCAAGTGAGGGAACAACAGAAGCAGGTACCGAGGCTGCGACCGAGGCTGTGACCGAGCAGGCATCTGAGGGTTCCGTAGATGAAGAAACCACGACAGTTTACGGACAGGTGACAGAGGTTACTTCTGATTCGATCACGATTACAAAGGGTGATCTTGTAGAGGAAGCAGCTGATACAGAAAATGCAGAGGCAACTACAGAGGCTGCATCAGACAGCGAGGCAACCACAGAGGCAGCAACAGAGGCTGCATCAGATAGCACAGAGGGTGTCACAGAGAACGCAGGCAGCGAGGAGTTATCCGCAGGACAGGAAAACATGACACTGGAGCTCTCCACGGAGACTGCGACTTACAAATTTGCGCCGGATGCAGTGATTACAGAGCTTGCATCGACAGAGGATATTGTGGCTGAGGATGCAGCAGATGCTGAGGCAACAGAAGCGTCCACAGAAGCTGCAGCCGAAGAAGTAACAGAAGCTGCAACCGAGGCAGCCACAGAGGCTGCAACAGAAGCCGGCACAGACACTGAGACCGGTGAGTCAGACGAAGCAACGGATATTGAAGTGGCGGATGAAAACAGCGAGGCTACAGATGATATGATTGAGATTACCACAGATGATATCCTGGCTGGTGACATCGTAGCATTGGAGGTAAATGCAGACGGCGAGGTTACTTCTCTTACGATCCTTGCATATGGTACCGGCAGCTATGTAGATACCACAGAGGCAGAGACAGATCTTGCAGAGGAAGCTCTGCTTGGAGATGAGGCAGTCACAGAGGCTGTAACCGAGTAACATTTGTCTCAGTCGAGAAGACTCCGACAAAGATAAATGTTCCGTGAATGTCCGTTTTTTTGAAAAAGCACGGTATTGGGTGGTCATTACTATAACCTCCAATACTGTGCTTTTTGTGTTTTTTTTACTTTCCTGAATCAGGCAAGTCACTCTTCTCTATTGTGCAGGATTCAGCTTTTGACTGGTGTTTTCCTGGGCAAATTTCCCGGAGATTGCGAATCCATGATTCATTGGCCCGCTTCCGTGGCCGAGATCAAGCATGGAAGAAAGGGCGCCTGAGATGTAGTCCTTTGCGCGGGCAACTGAATCTGCCATGGAAAAACCTTTTGCCAGATTGGACGCAATCGCGGACGATAAAGTACAGCCCGTTCCGTGGGTATTTGGATTGTCGATACGCTTTCCGTAAAACCACTGATAAGTGCCGTTTGGCTCAAACAGCAGGTCATTTGCATCATTGATACTGTGGCCGCCTTTGCATAAAACGGCGCAGTGATACGTTTCTGATATGTGCCGGGCTGCTGTAACCATATCTTCTTCTGAAGAGACAGACAGGCCGGTCAGTTCCATTGCTTCCGGAATGTTCGGTGTCAGCAGATCAGCAAGGGGAAACAACTCTTCTTTTAAGGTCTGGATCGCATCTGGACGGATAAGACGTGCACCGCTCGTAGCAATCATAACCGGATCCACTACAATATTTTTTGCATGATATCGGCGGAGACGGTCAGCGATTGTACCGATCAGTTCTTTTTCAGATACCATACCGATTTTTACTGCGTCAGGATAAATGTCAGTGAAGATACTGTCAAGCTCCTGTCCGAGAAATTCCGGCGTTGCGTTTAAAATTGCTGTGACACCGGTCGTATTCTGGGCAGTCAGGGCGGTAATGGCGCTCATGGCGTAAACACCGTTTGCGAGCATGGTCTTGATATCTGCCTGAATGCCGGCGCCGCCGCTTGAATCACTTCCGGCGATGGTTAGTGCTGTTTTCATATCAATCATCCTTTTGGAAAAATATTTTTTATTTCAGTTGAGAAGATACTGTTTCTACGATAGCCTTTTTGAGAGATTCGGCTGCTGCTTTGATATCTGGTTTGGCATAGATCGCACTGACTACTGCGGCTCCGCAGATGCCGCTTCGGGAAAGCTGATGTACGTTTTCGCGAGTGATACCGCCGATCGCAACGACCGGAATGGAGACGGCGCTGCAGATTTCCTTTAATGTTTCGTAGGAGACCTCATGTGCGTCTGTTTTTGTTCCGGTCGGAAAAACAGCGCCGACACCGAGATAATCAGCGCCTGCACGTTCAGCGAAAAGCGCCTGTTCAACTGTTTGTGCGGAAACGCCGATGATTTTGTCATTTCCGAGCTTTTTGCGGACCTCTCCGGCTGCCATATCACTTTGTCCGACGTGAACACCATCCGCATTCATAGCGAGTGCAATCTCTACATTGTCATTTACGAGAAATGGGACGTGATAGGAATGGCACAGCTTTTGAAGTTCTTTTGCTTCTTCAAGGAAATGCTCCTCATCAAGCTGCTTTTCACGGAGCTGAAGCATCGTAACGCCTCCCTCAAGGCTCTCACGTACGACTTCTTTTAAGGTTCTTCCTTCGAGCCAGTGACGGTCAGTCACGGCGTACAGCAGTAAGTTTTCTTTAGCGCACTTCATAGCGGGCACCTTCTTTCAATGTTTTTGCATCCATATTGTAAATGGCATCGATAATGCGATTGCGGTAGGTGGAGTTCCCGTCGCCTTTTTGCATGTAGCTCCATCCGATCTCTCCTGCCAGTCCCATGGCACAGACGGCTGCGGCGGCGGCTTCAAGCGGATGGTCTTTGTTGGCTGCAAGATACGCAGTCATCATGCCGGAGAGCTGACAGCCGGTTCCGGTAATTTTTCCCATCTCCGATCTTCCATTTCGGATCACGTAGCATTTTTCTGCGTCTGCGACAAGGTCGATTGCACCGGTGACAGCGATCACACAGCCGCGCGCTGCAGCAAAATTCTTTACGAAAGAAATTGCAGCATCAAGATTCTCTTCCGTAACGGCATCAGCGACGTCGGCATCCACGCCCTTTGTGGTGCCGCTTCCAAGTGCCAGTGTTTTGATTTCAGAGATATTACCGCGGATGGCGGTAAAGGATAATTCCTTCATCAGACGGAATGCGGTTTCCGTGCGCAGGCTGGAAGCGCCCACGCCGACCGGGTCAAGCAGCAGCACATGATGACACTCCTGCGCTTTTCTTCCTGCGCGAAACATTCCTTCAATGCTTCGTCTGTTCAGTGTGCCGAGATTGATGTTCAATCCGCTGCAGATTGTAGTGATGTCTTCTACATCATCCGGTTCATCTGACATGATCGGGCTGCCACCGCAGGCCAGCAGAATATTTGCTACATCATTGACGGTCACGTAGTTTGTGATATTGTGAATGAGCGGAACAGTTTTTCTTACATTTTCAAGACAGGTTTCCATCATAACGAATACACTCCTTTGTTTGCGAATAGTTGCTTTACCCTATGGAGATCACAGAGCTGCATGGCGTCCGGCGACATAACCGCTTGACCATGCCCACTGCAGATTATACCCGCCACAGGGGCCATCTACGTCTACAAGTTCTCCGGCAAAGTAAAGTTCCGGAATGGATCGGCATCCCATCGTTTCAGGGGAAAGCGCAGATGGGTCGACACCGCCTGCACAGACCTGACACGTATCGAAGCTTTTTGTACCGGTGACATTCAGGCGAAAAGCGCGGCAGGTATGAAGAATTGCAGAGTAAGAAGCTTCATTAAGCGCATCACACGTTGCTTTTGCCATAATCCCTGCTTTTTCCTGCACGATGGGAATCAGCTTTTCCGGAAGAAGGCCGCGCAGAAGGACAGAAACTTTTTCCTGCGAAAGTGCCTGGGCTCTTGTGCGCAGCAAGGAAAGCACTTTGTCATCTGAGTACGCATCAAGCAGATCAATTTCGATGGCAAAGCGCTCTCCTTTGTGTGCACAGCTGACATAGCGGGACAGCTGGAAAACTGCAATGCCGGAAATGCCGTATTTTACCCACTGGAGTTCGCCGCACTCAGAAGCAACAATTTCTGTGTTCTTTGCCGAAGAAACAGCGGAATTTGCAGACGTACCATGACCACACAGAAGTGTTATACGCGCATGGCAACGTACACCGGCGAGGGAGGAAAGAAACTTTTCCTCGCAGAGAAGTGGGGTGAGTGCCGGAGTGGGTGTGTGAACAGAAAGACCGGCTGAAGCAGCCAGTGTATAACCGCTTCCATCGGAACCAGTCTTCGGCATACATTTGGAACCACAGCAAAGGATCAGGGAATCACAGGTATAGGTCCAAGTGGCGGTCTGTACCTTCCACTGCCCTTTTTCCCGGGAAATCTGCTCGATTTTTTCGGAAAGCTTTAGCTTGATTTTCAGGCGGCGTACTTCAGCGAGCAGGACTTCCAAAACGGAGGAAGCCTGATTGGTATAAGGGTAGACGTAGCCGCCGCGGTCAGTGGTCAGCAATCCGAGTTCATGGAAGAAGGCAAGCGTTGCTTCCGGTGGAAATTGTTCAATTACGGACTTTGCAAAGGCTGGATCTGCGCCGTGATAAGCGTCAGGAAGTCCGGGTTCCAGATTTGTCAGATTGCAGCGCCCGTTCCCGGTTATAAGAAGTTTTCGTCCGGGGCGGTCCATTGCCTCTAGTATGGTTACTTTTGCACCACTGCGAGCTGCTGTAATGGCAGCCATCAGACCGGAAGCACCTGCTCCGGCTACAAGGACGTGTTTTACCATTTTACGTACCCTTTTTCATACAGTCTCTGAAGCGATTTCAGGATGCCAAGCTTGGCGTGCGGCCAGGTCAGCCCGCCCTGAAAATACGCAGCATACGGAGGCTTAAGCGGTCCGTCTGCACTCAGCTCGATGGAAGAGCCTTGGACAAATGCACCGGCTGCCATGATGACATCGCTGTCATAGCCCGGCATTGCCCATGGCTCCGGTGTGACGTAGCTGTCGACCGGAGCAGCGAACTGAATGCCCTCGCAGAAGGAAGTCAGACCCTCCGGAAATCCAAATTCGATTGCCTGAATAATATCGTGTCGATCTTCTGCCGCATTCGGGATTACCTTAAAGCCGAGGCTTTCATAAATGTTTGCTGCGAAAATCGCACCTTTTAAAGCAGATGCAGTGACGGTGGGCGCAAGGAAAAATCCCTGATAGAAGGACTGCATGACGCCAAGGGATGCACCGACTTCTTTTCCAAGTCCAGGTGAAGTCAGGCGGTAAGCGGCGCGTTCCACGCACTCTTTCGTACCTGCGATGTAACCGCCGATCGGAGCAAGTCCGCCGCCGGGATTTTTGATCAGAGAGCCAACAATCATATCTGCACCAAGGTCGCTCGGTTCGATGCGCTCTACGAATTCTCCGTAGCAGTTATCTACCATGACAATGACATCCGGACGCAGGCTTTTGATAAAGGCAATTGCTTCGCCGATCTGTGTGACAGAGAGTGTCGGACGTGTCAGATAGCCTTTGGAGCGCTGAATCTCGATCAGTCTCGTCTGAGGACGGATTGCATTCTTGATTGCTTCATAATCAAAATTTCCGTCTTCAAGCAGTTCAACCTGCGCGTAGGTGACACCGTATTCCGCAAGTGAACCGCAGGACGGACGGATGCCGATGACTTCCTCCAGCGTATCGTACGGTTTGCCGGAAATGGAGAGCATTTCGTCTCCCGGACGCAGGTTGGCGGAAAGAGCCAGTGCCAGCGCATGGGTTCCGCAGGTGATCTGTGGGCGTACCAGCGCATCTTCCGTATGGAAGGTTTCCGCATAAACCTGCTCAAGAGTATCTCTTCCGATGTCATTATAACCATAGCCGGTCGAAGAATTAAAGCATTCTGCACTGACACGGGCCTTCTGCATGGCGTTTATTACTTTGAGCTGATTGTACTCTGCGGTTTCATCAATCTTTTCAAAGCGCTCGCGCAGTCCGTCAAGAATTTTTTCACCGTATTCATAGACGGCAGGGCTGATACCAAGTGTATTGTAAATATTATTTATTGTACTCATGGAAAATCCTTTCGTTCATTTAGTAAAGTTGCAGATACTGCTTATTTGCAGATATTATTTATTTGCAGATCCTGCGCAGCTGCAGCTGCTCCACCATATAGGTCAGAATCGCATCTTCTTTTCCGTGAAATTCAGGCCGGTTCACCCAGATTACATCCTTTTCGCGTTTGAACCAGGTGATCTGCCGTTTGGCAAAATGGCGGGTATCGCGTTTTAAGATGCGGACGGCTTCCTCCATAGAAAGCTTACCGTTTAAATAATCAAGGATCTCTTTGTAGCCAAGTCCCTGCATGGAAACCATGTCGCGGGTACAGCCATCCTGCTGCAAAGCACGGACCTCATCGACCAGCCCGGCTTCTATCATTGCATCAACGCGGTGGTCGATGCGATCATAGAGACGGGCGCGGTCATCATTTAATACGAAGTAAGCAAAATGATAGGGCGATGTTTTTTGGCGTTCTGCTTCGTTGTGCTCGGAAATCTTCTGTCCGGTCTCATGATAAAATTCCAGCGCACGGATGACGCGTTTGACATTGTTTTCGTGAATAGCGTCAGCGGAAGCCGGATCCACTTCCTGAAGCATCACGTGCAGAACGTGAGCGCCCTGTGTATGCGCCAGGTTTTCAAGAAATTCACGATACGTTGTATCACCGCCATTTTCCGTAAAGTCAATATCATATAAAACTGCCTGGATATAAAAGCCGGTACCGCCAACGAGAATCGGAATTTTTCCGCGACTTTGAATCTCCTGAATGTAGCGCTTTGCATATTCCTGAAATTTTACGACATGAAATTCCTCGTTTGGTTCAAATTCATCGATCAGGTAATGTGGAACACCCTGCATTTCCTCTTTTGTCACTTTTGCAGAGCCGATGTCCATCCTGCGGTAAACCTGCATTGAATCGGCAGAGATGATCTCACCGCCGATTCTTTTTGCAAGATTTACGGAAAGAGCGGTCTTTCCAACGGCAGTCGGTCCGGTAAGGATGACAAGAGGCGGTCGATTGGACTCATCCGGAAAAAACATATTCGATGATGGTATATTTTCTGTTGTCATGTTCCGCCCTCTCTATAAGATTCGTTTAAATTTCTTTTCTAGCTCATATTTTGTCATTGTCACGATCGTCGGACGCCCGTGCGGACAGTTATATGGGTTTTCGAGCTGCAAAAGCTCGTCAATCAGTGCATTTGCTTCCGCAGTGGAAAGTCGGCTGCCCCCCTTTACAGCTGCCTTACAGGACATGGAAGCAATCTTTTCACAGATGATCTGATCAGATGCCTGTTCAGAGATACTGGAAAGTCCATCGAGAATTTCCAAAAAGAGATCGCGGCTTGCAAGACTGTAAAGGTTGCCTGGAACAGCGCTGATCGAGTATTCACGGCCGCCGAATGGGGAAATTTCAAATCCCACATCAGTAAAAGCGGTCATATGACGCTTCAGAAGCTCTTCCTCTTGAAGATTTAAGGTAACGATTACAGGCGGTGTGATCATCTGTGACGTCTGCTTTTTCTCATGATACAGCTTCATGAACCGCTCATACATGACCTTTTCATGTGCGGCATGCTGGTCGATCAGATACATTTTGTCATCAAATTCAACAATCCAGTAAGTGTCGAACACCTGACCGATGAGGCGGTGCTTTGGACGATTTTCCTCTGAAAGAAGTTTTTTTTCGAATAGCTCCATCTGAACGGCCTTTTTCTCCTGCTCCTCTTCCTTTGTGCGAGAAACATCCTCCTTTAGAGCATCGGAGACAGAGGCGGGAAGCGGCTGGGAAAGCGCTTCAGGCAGAACTTTCTCCTCTCCTGCTTCAGAAACCTTCGTTTCACCGGACGGAAGAATACTTCCGGTGACCGGTTTCATGGATGCGTGCCTGTCACGCTGCGGGTATTTCACCTGATAGGGGCTGTTTGCTTCGGCGATCAGCTGGCTGCGGATCTTTTCGAATGGTTCCGGGTAACGCGGTGCAGTGGATGCAGGTTTGCCCGGAGAAGCGCCTGAGTTAATCACCACGTCAGTGTGCTTTTTTGCTGTTTTTGCTCCTTCCGGATGGCCTGAAGCTGCCGGAGCAAACGGATTTCTCTGCGTTCCTGCCAAATTCTTCCCTGTGAAACTGTCATCCGCATCACTCTTTTTTTGTGCCTGTGCGGCCGGCCGCTCAATCGTAAACTCCGGGATCAGTTCCTTTCCAAGCAGCGCTTCCTTTACCGCCTGGCACACCTTTTCATAGACGTCCTGCTGATTGGAAAAACGAACCTCCATTTTCTGCGGATGGACGTTGACATCGACTTCCTGTGTATCGATCTGCAGCTTCAGGACGGTAAAAGGATACCGGTGGCTCATCATGAATGTCTTGTAGGCATCTTCGATCGCGCGTGCGACAATGGCGCTCTTTACATAGCGGTCATTGACAAAATAATTTTCGTAATTGCGGTTACCGCGTGAAATCACCGGCTTTCCGATAAAGCCGGTAATCTTTATGTTGCCGTAATCGGCGTCGATCTTCAGCAGGTTTGCGGCAATGTCACGTCCGTAAATGCTGTAAATGATATCTTTTAAATTGCAGTTTCCGGA
>CAKRPI010000008.1 GCA_934376945.1 uncultured Lachnospiraceae bacterium
AATGCCCTTGCGAACTTCATTCGCCATTTTCTGTAATTCCAATGTCGTCATAATGGATATTACCTTTCCTTTCTGCCTGAATTCTGACCGGACAGATTCTGCAATCCATCCGATAGCCTGATCTGTTATTTTATTTCAGTCGAGAAAACTCCCACTTCTATAGGTGGTAAGTGAATTACAAATGTTCGACTTGATTTTTTTCGGATAACCTGGAGTCACTATTTGCCCGGCTGTCCGTAATAAGCGTTTGGTCCATGCTTTCTCATGAAGTGCTTTTCCTTGATGCAGTCCGGAGCCGGCTGTACCTTCGGATTGTTCAGCTCGGTCATAGTTGCCATCTTTGCCACTTCCTCCAGCACAACTGCATTATGCACCGCATCTGCTGCATTTTTGCCCCACGTAAACGGTCCGTGATTTGTACACAGTACAGCCGGAACGTATACCGGATTGATATTTCTGCTTTTGAAGGTTTCGATAATAACAAGACCGGTATTTTTCTCATACTCTCCATTGATCTCTTCCGGTGTCAGATTTCTCGCACACGGGATCGGACCATACATGTAGTCAGCATGTGTTGTTCCGTAGCACGGAATGTCTCTTCCTGCCTGTGCCCAGGATGTTGCCCATGGAGAATGCGTATGTACAACACCGCCAAGTTCCGGAAATGCCTTGTAAAGTTCCAGATGAGTTGCTGTATCGGAAGACGGATTGTACTTTCCTTCTACACGGTTGCCTTCCATATCAATAACTACCATATCATCCGGTGTCAGAAGATCGTAATCTACACCACTTGGCTTGATTACAAACAGTCCGGCTTCACGGTCAATCCCGCTGACATTGCCCCATGTATAAGTGACAAGTCCACGGCGCGGAAGCTCCATATTGGCTTCATACACCTGCTTTTTCAGTTCTTCCAGCATAACTGCTTCCTCCTTACTTTTCACTGCCTTCCGGAAGAATTTTCTCCATCCGACAATCTGCATACTGCTTTCTTTATCATACACTTCTTTACAGTTTTCGTCCAGTTAATTTTTACAGATATTCGAAATTCTGCACTAATCTACACGAAAAAAAGCGGGTTTTTCCCCTTGAAACTGTACAACTTCACGAATTTCAAATGAGTTGTACGGTTTCGAAAAGAAATCCCCGCCGGCAGAAACATTCCCTCGCTTAATGCTCCGCGCACTTGAACGCAGATAAGCATTCAAAAGCAATCGTTTGTCTGCTTACTCCACACTTTTCAGAGATTCAACCATATCAATCTTTTTCAATTTAAAATACATTACCAGATTGACCAGAATTGAAAATCCAAACGTAAACAAAGTGCCATACAGATAACTTATGGGCTTGATACTTCGTCCGAACATACATGCGTCTACCTCTACTGTTATGATAATAAACGCATGCAGATATTTGCCCATAAAAATTCCGGCAATCGCTCCGATCACCGTGAGCAAAATGTTCTCACGATATACATAGGCAGCTACCTCACCATCATAAAAGCCAAGTACCTTGATCGTCGCCAGCTCTCTTCGCCGCTCATTGATATTAATGTTGTTCAGATTGTAAAGAACAACAAACGCAAGCATTCCCGCTGACACGATAAGCACTATGATCACGATATCGAGTGCGCCGAGCATATGATCCAGCTGATCCTCCAGTGATTTTGTGTACGTAACATTAAGCACTGCCTCATGTTTAAGCAACTGCTCACCGAGCGCCTCTGCTTCCTCCAGACCATTTTCTGTCCTTATAAAAATGCTGTTGTACTTTGGCTCCTCCTTAAATACAGACTGATACAGGGCCGGCGTAAGATAAATATAATGCGACAGGTAATTCTCACAAACCTGTGCAATTGGAATTGCAATATCTTTTTCTTCCGTTTTCAGAACAATCGTATCTCCTGCACCTACACCAAATTCTTTTGCAAGCTTTTCTGTAATAATTGCCCCTTCATCGCCCAGAGCGTATGTCTGCTCATGATTTACCCTGTCACGGAAACAGAAAAATTCATCCAGATCCCCGGTATTCTCCGGTACATACAGATAGACCGTCCATTCCTTCTTTGCAACTTTGCTGCCCCTTGCCTGGAGCTTTTGCATATAGAACTGCTTTTCTGCCTGTACGCCATCTGCTTCTTGCACCGTCTCCAGAACTTCGTCCTGTGCTTTCTTTTGTGTATCCGTATCGAGAATTACGATCTCATCATATAGCTGCAGCTGCTCAAACTGAAGAATCGCCACATCCATAATGGAATCTCGCAATCCAAATCCGACCAGCAAAAGTCCCATACATCCGCCGATACCGATTACTGTCATCAGGAAACGTTTTTTGTAGCGCATGAGATTTCGAACCGTTGATTTCCAGGTAAAGCTCAGCCTTTTCCATAAAAATGGTACATACTCCAGCAAGACTCTGCGTCCCTCTTTCCGTGCCGGCGGCCTCATCAGCTGTGCCGGAACCGCCTGCAGTTCATGAATACAAGCCGAGCACGTTGCCGTCATCGTACATACAAGCGCTGCTCCCGCTGCAATTCCTCCGAATTTCCAGTCATACGGAATCAGGATTTTCGGAAGATACTGATACATAATTCCGTAAGACTTTACAATCACCCACGGAAAAATTTTCTCACCGGCCAGAACGCCGAATATACTGCCTCCTATTGTAGCAAAAAAAGCATATTTCAGATATTTTCCTGCAATATCCTTTTTGCTGTAGCCAAGTGCCTTCATGGTACCGATCTGGGTTCGCTCTTCCTCCACCATACGTGTCATTGTAGTAAGGCTGATCAGTGCTGCCACCAGAAAAAAAATCAGCGGGAATACACGGGCAATGTTAGTCAGGCGCTCTGCATTCTCTCCAAAACCGGTATTGTCTGGCAATTCGCTTCTGTCATAGACGTACCAGGATGGATATTTGATCTCGGAAAGCTTCTTCTCACCGTCTGCAATTTCCTGTTCTGCATCCGCAAGGTCCTTTTTTGCATCCGCAATCTTCTGCTCGCCCTCTTCAATTTTCTCCTGTGCTTCTCTTTTTCCCTTCTCGTAATCCTCCCATCCGTCTTTCAGCTTCTGTTCATTTTCTTCCAGCTCCCGTTCACCTTCGGCAATCTGTGCCCTGCCCTCTTCCAGCTTTTCTCTTGCCTCTGCCAGCTGTATTTTTGCATCCTCCAGCTGTTTTCTTCCGTCTGCTATCTGCCTTCTCGATGCATTCAGCTCAGCCCAGCCATTATCCAGCTGCTTTCTCGCAGCATTCAGCTGAGCTTTTGCGTCCGCAAGCTGCTTCTTTCCTTTTGCAAGTTCCTCCTTTGCTGCTTTTATCTTCTCTTCGTTTTCTTCCAGCTGCTGCTTTGCCTCTGCCAGCTGCTCAGCTCCTTTTTCAAGCTCTTTTTTACTCTGTTCGAGCTGGCGCCAGCCTTCCTCCAGCTGTTCCTTTGCTTTCGACAGCTCAGCCTCTTTTTCCTTCAGCTGCGCATCTGCTGCTTCCAGCTGACTTCTTGTCTTCGCAAGCTGCTCACCGGCAGCGTGAAGCTCCGCTTCTTTTTGTTCAAGTGTCTGCTTCGCCTGCTTTAGTTTCTGCTCGTTCGCATCCAGTGCCTTCTTCCCTTCCGCGAGCTCGGCCTCACGTTCTTCCAGCTCCTTACAGACACCGGCAAGCTGCTGCTCTGCCGCATCCAGTTCTTTTTCCTTCGCTGTCAGCTCCTGCTCTTTTTCATCCAGCGTCCTTTTTCCTTCTGCAATCGCAGCCTCTGCCGCATCCAGCGCATTTTTACTCTCGGTCAGCTCCTGACGATTGGCCTCAAGTATCTGCTTTTGCTGTGCCAGGTCCTGTTCCTGCACATCCAGCTCCTGCTTTTGACTGATAAGCGATGCATTTGCTGTCTCATATTCCGCTTTTGCGCTTTCCATCCGTTCAGACTGCGCTCTGACAGTTTCCTGTGCCTGGTCCGCACTGCGCTCTGCTTCCTTGGCAGACTCCTGTGCCTGCGGCAGCTCATTTTCCGCTGCAGATGCTGCAGCAGCAGCCTCCTCTGCCCGCACCCGCGCATTTTCTGCTGCCTGAAGCTGCGCCGCATATTCCTGCTCCATTTGTGCAAGCGCTGCAGCTGATGTATCCACCTGGCTTTGACAGCTCTCCACCGCTTCCAAGGCCTTCTGCAGCTCCTCCTCTGATGCCTCCTCATCCGCCTGCAGCTGCTCATAAACCTCCTGCGCTCCTGCAAGCTCCGTCTTTGCCGCTTCAAGCTCAGCCTGCTTCCCATTTATTGCTGCCAAAAGCTCCTGCGCCTTTTCTTCACAGCTGCCTTGCTCCTGTCTGGCCTGCCTCTCCTGCTCACGCAGAGTATCTGCCTGTGCCTGCTGAGCTGCATATGCCTGTGCAAGTGCTTCTGCCGTTTCCTGCTTCTGCTTCGCCTCTTCCTGCGCAGTAGCAAGCATGTTCATGGATTCATCATACGCATTTTTTAATTCCTGTACTTTATTTTCTGCCGCTGCATATGCCTCCCGAAGCGGAGCAAGCCCTGCATCTGCGGCATTCCAGCTTTCTTCTGCTTTTGTCAGTTCTGCATTTGCCGCTTCATACTGCTGCCTCTCCCTTGCAAGCGTTTCTTCCTGAACAGACAGTGCTTCCTTTTCCTGCGCTATCTTGCTTCTGCCTGCTTTTATCATCTCGCGTGATTCCTTCACCTCTGCGACACTAGCTTCGTACTGCGCTCTGGCTTCTGCAAGCTGTTTTGCTCCGGATTCATACTCTTTTTTTGCCTGAGCCAGCTGCGCTGCTCCTGCCTCATACTCCTTCCTGGCTGCTTCCAGCTGACTGATGCCGGCTTTGTACTGTTGCTCTCCCTTTAAAAGCTGCTCCATACCGGCCTCATACTGCGCTCTGGCTTCTGCGATCTGACCAACCCCGGCTTCATATTTTTTCTGTGATTCTTCCAGCTGTTTTTCTGCCTGAACCAGCTGCCGTTTTCCATCCTCCAGCTTCTTGCTTTGTTTTTCATACTCTGCCCAGCCTTCTTCCAGCTGCTTTTCACCCTCGCGGATCTGCTCCTCGCCCTTTTTGAACTTTTCGGCTGCCGCTTCGGATTCTCTTTCATACTTCGTAAGGCCTTCCCGATAGCTGTTCTCACCGCTTTGCAGTTCTTGCTCTCCTCTGGCAAGTTCTGCCTCTCCGTCCGCAAGCTTTCGTTCATTTTCAGCAACTTCTGCTTCTCCGTCTGCAAGCTCTGATTCTCCGTTCGCAAGCTCCTTCTTTGAATCTTCCAGCTTCTCTCTTCCCTTTGCCAGCTCTGATTCTCCTTCGGTCAGCTCTGACTCTGCCTCAGACAGCTCAGACTCTGCTTCGTTTTTTCCGTCCTTCAGCTCCTTCTCTGCATCCGAAAGTTCTTTTTTTCCGTCCGCAACCTGCTTCTTTGCATCTTCCAGCGTTTCGCCTGCTTCTTTCATGACCGCATCGTAACGTGCCTCGCAGCGAAGCCCCTCCAGGGATTCAATCCGGTTCTGAACTTCCTCCACAAGCGTATCATAGCCATCGGTATAAGCAATCTCATCCTGTGCACCTTCTGCACGAATATAGATCGTACTATAAACCTCCGAATCAAAATCGTCCGGAAGAACATAAAGAAATCCGGAAACCGAACCGTTTCCAAGCGTTGTACTGCCTCGTTCAAATGCAATATAGCCCGGACTGTAACCAATTCCTGCAATCCGAAAGGCAGTCCTTTTCAGCTGTGTATCTTCTTCTGATGAAACGGACACCTGCAGAGTATCCCCCACTGCATAGTCATGTGCCTCCGCATACGCCGCATCCATAAAACACTCTCCTGCTTTGGCCGGAAGGCTTCCTTCCTTTGGAGTCAGCAGGTTCATATTTTCAGGAATGGATTCCACATGCAGCACTTGCTGTACTTCCGTTCCGCAGTAAACGTCCTCCATGAAAACGCCCTCTGCCTCCCCGACACCTTCCACTTCCCGGATCACATCCAGATCCTCCTGCGAAAGTCCGAGCGTTCCAAGCACCTTTATATCCATCAGTTTTGTGCTGTCAAAATAATAATCTCCCGTCGCACGCATATCCGGCGCAGACGCCTGAATGCCGGAAAAAAACGATACGCCCATTGCCACGATAAAAAAAATCGACAAAAAACGATTCAGGCTTTTTTTGACTTCAACTCGAAATTCTTTTTTCAGTGCTTTCTTTTTCAATTGCCCTTACCTGCCATTTCTGTTTCTTTGTCTTATCCTGCTGCTTCCTTACCATTCAATCTGCTCCACCGGTGTCGGCTGCAGATTCAGGTTCATTCCGGATACCCGTCCGTTTTTGATATGGATCACGCGGTCTGCCATCGGTGTGATCGCTGTATTGTGAGTAATCACGATTACGGTCATCCCTTTCTTGTGGCACATATCCTGCAGAAGCTTTAAAATTGCTTTTCCTGTCTGATAGTCAAGTGCACCCGTCGGTTCATCACACAAAAGAAGCTTTGGATTTTTAGCGAGCGCTCTTGCAATAGACACTCTTTGCTGCTCGCCTCCCGAAAGCTGCGCCGGAAAATTTCCCATCCGTTCTCCCAGACCAACTTCTCTTAACACGCTTTTGGAATCAAGCGGATTTTTACAGATTTGGAGCGCCAGCTCCACATTTTCCAGTGCGGTCAGATTCGGGATCAGATTATAGAACTGAAATACAAAGCCAATGTCATCTCGGCGATAACCCGTCAGCTTTCTCTGACTGTACTTTGAGATATCCTTTCCATCAACAAAAACATGGCCACTGCTTGCCGTATCCATTCCGCCAAGTATATTCAAAACGGTTGTCTTTCCGGCTCCGCTTGGGCCGACAATAACAACAAACTCTCCTCTTTTCACCTCAAAATCAATGCCGTCAACCGCATGAATCTCAACCTCGCCCATCTTATAAACCTTTGTTACATGCTCCAGCTTTACATACGCTTCCTGCATCCCATCTGCTCCTTTACCCTCTTATTCTCGCTCACGTTCCTTTACCTTACGGTCTTCTGATTTTATTTTACTAACCCCCTTCTTTCGATGCAACCCTTTTATAAAAGTTTTAGAAAAAGAGCAGTCCACATCTGCGAACTGCTCTTTTTTATTCTATGATGTCAGGGTTCCAGTGACCCGGCCCGATATGAGCATAAAAGTAAAGCGCAAGCTTCACGATATGCGAATACCTGGCAGGATTGTGGAAGTACGAAGTACGGAACAATCCGTAAGGCATCTTTTGACCTTACTATCATTCGATTGCTTATGCATGTTATTATTTCCGATCTTCCAGTGCAATATATGGAACGTGATGTCCCACGTATTTGTAAGCCGGACGGATAATCTTTCCTTCATTTACCAGCTCCTCGATCCGATGCGCAGACCATCCTGCGATACGGGAAATCGCAAAGATCGGTGTGTAGAGCTGCTTCGGAATTCCAAGCATGGAATATACGAAACCACTGTAAAAGTCGACGTTACAACAGATTGGCTTATGCAGCTTTTTCCGGCTCGTCAGAAGCTCCGAAGCAATTCGCTCTACTCTTGCATAGAAGGCAAACTCATCGGTCAGCCCCTTTTCCTCTGAAAGGCTTCTTGCATATTCCTTCAGAATGACTGCACGCGGGTCGGAAAGTGTATAAACAGCATGTCCCATACCATAAATCAGACCACTTCGGTCAAATGCCTCTTTGTTGATGATTCTCGTAAGATAATCACAAATCTCATCTTCGCTTTCCCAGTTATGCACATGTTCCTTGATATCCGCGAACATATTCTCTACCTTCAGATTCGCACCGCCGTGCTTCGGTCCCTTCAGGGAACCAAGCGATGCAGCTACTGCAGAATACGTATCCGTACCGGTAGATGAAACAACATGCGTTGTAAAGGTCGAGTTATTTCCACCGCCATGCTCTGCATGGATTACCAGTGCAATATCAAGTACCCTTGCCTCCAGCTCTGTATACTGTCCATCACTGCGCAGGATCCGCAGAATATTTTCAGCTGTGGAAAGCTCCGGATCCGGGTAACGGATCACAAGGCTCTGATCATTATGGTAATGCTGATAAGCATGGTACGCATAAACAGAAATCAGCGGCATCGTTGCAATCAGGGAAAGTGCCTGACGCAGAACATTCGGAATGGAGATATCATCCGCATTATCATCATAGGAATATAATGTCAGCACACTCCTTTGCAGTGCATTCATGATTTCCATACTCGGTGCCTTCATAATAACGTCACGCACAAACTTATTCGGCAGCTCGCGGTACTGGCTGAGGATTTCGATAAACTCCTGCAGCTGCGTTTTATTTGGCAATGCACCGAATAAAAGGAGATAGGTGATCTCTTCATAATTAAATTTCCGCATTCCAAACCCGTTTTTCAGATCCATAACGTTGTACCCCTGGTAATACAACTCACCAGGACACGGTACCTTCTCCCCATGTACCGTCTTAAAAGCCACAACATCCGAAATCTCTGTCAGACCAGTGAGGACGCCTTTACCATCGGACTCACGCAGCCCTCGTTTTACATCGTATTCCTGATACAGATTCAAATCAAGCGCACCGGAGATCATACAGTATTTTACAAGCTGTCCCAGTCTTTCATCCCTTGTTTTTCTATCCGTTTCACTACGTAACATCGTATACTCCTCCCTTTCTATCCTATGTACTCTCGGAATCTTTTTGTGCTTGACATTCCTTTGCGGCAGGCACATCTGCGCCTTGCTTCATAACCGGCAGTTGTTTAATTACTGTCAATTCCCATCTTTTTTAACAGAAACTGAATATTCTGACCTTCCGTCTGACTAAATACGCTTTCGCTGAAATCAGCCGGTTCTATTGTGCCCTGATACCAGGACTGTCCGTCAAAATAGCTCTGCACTGACTGTGAGGAAAATTTTCTTCCATGCCTTGCGTAGATTTCATTGATTGCCATCTGCATCTGATCATAGCTCATCCCATCCACATCACTGTCTGTCAGCAGACGTTCTGAGCTCTCCGGCAGAATATAAGATCCGTTTTGTGCTTCCGGCAAACCGACATTTGCTTCGGTTATCTTTTCGGTTATTTTTTCGGTCTGTTTTTCCGTTGCCTTTTCAGTGGCTTTTTCGGTTTGCGGCTCCACTGTTTTCTCTGATGTACCATCCTGACCCGTCAGACGATTTCCTGTCTGCGGCTGTCCGTCGCCGTCAAGAATCGTAATCACACTGCCATTTCCGCTTTCTTTTTCCTGCGCCGCGCTCGCCGTTTCTGTCTGTGAAACACTCAAAGTATTCTGACTGTTCTGCGTTTTATGTACCCCACTGCGTCCTTTCACCCAGAACAGTCCAAGTGCCACAAGTGCCACGATAAGCACTGCGATAAGCCCCAGAAGAAGATACTGAACCAGTGTGATTCCGTGTTCGTCCTCCTTTGGAAGTTCCCGGTTCCACGATTCCTCCCAGCTGTCCTGCAGCCGCTCCTGCTGATAGCGGGTACGCCGTTCCTGTACGTTCTGTCTTTCCCTGGGCAGGCTTCCGTCTCTTCGCGGCATCTGCTGTCCACACGCCGACGCCGCCGGATTCTGCACGTTCTGTCTTTCCCTGGGCAGTCCTCCGTCTCTTCGCGGCATCTGCTGCCCGCGCGCCGACGCCGCCGGATTCTGCACGTCCTGTCTTTCCTTGGGCAGTCCTCCGTCTCTTCGCGGCACCTGCTGCCCACGCGTTGGCGCATCCCGTTCTACCCTTGCACCGCACTGCTCACAGAACCGGCTTTCTTCTGACAGTACATGACCGCACTGCCGACAGTACCGAATGTTTCCCATTTTGCAACCTCACGCTTTTCTATATTTTTTCAGGTAATCCGCTGCCTTTTCCATAACTTCCACATTGATTGAATAATAAGACCAGCGTCCCTCGCGTCTGCAGTTTACTGCACCGGAATCGCACAGGATTTTCATATGATGAGAAAGTGTGGACTGTACAATGCTTACCGATTTCAGCAGATCTGCCGCGCAAAGCTCATGCTCTTCCAGCATTCCGACGATTCGAAGCCTTGTCTCATCACCAAGCGCCCGGAAAATAAAGGCTGCCTCATCCTGCGTTGCTGCATCAGCCGAATATTTCCGTTCTGATTTCCCTGCTTTTTTGGATGCTTTTTCTTTTTGTGCCGGAGCAGATGCCACAGCTTCCATTTCAGATGAAGTCTGAATGTCATCTGTACTTTTCATCCCTTCATTTTCGGAAAGCTGCTTCTGTTTTTTCTTTTTCTTTCCTTCTTTTTCTGCCTTTTCATCCGGCAGTAATGCCGCCTTTTTCTTTTTCAGCTTTTCTTCTGATTTCTGTTTCTTTTTCTTTTTATCTTTCATGGTATCCCCTTTGTCATTTTCTGATTCTGTTCTGACATGATTTCTTATCATACTTCCTTACCGCATCATAAAACGCCGCCTTCCACCCGTAAAAACCCAATTCATAACTCAGAAAGATCCGGCTTTTTCTGTATTCTTCACGATAATGGTCACATTATAACACGGTGATGTTTTTTCGTAAAGTCATTTAAGGGCTCCCACCTGGCGACCGTCCCGGCCGCTTCGGGGGAACCCTCCTCTTTTTTTAAGCAAATTGCGAATATCCGTCTTACCAGAAACAGTAATCTTCTTTGCGAGATAAACCATCAGCCTTTTGAAAAATATTTTTCCTTGATTATTTCCACCGGCATATCCATTCCGGTCCAGAGCTTAAACGATGCCGCTCCCTGGTACAGAAGCATATACATGCCGTTTCCGGTTTTGCAGCCCGCTTCCTTTGCCTCACGCAGAAGGCGTGTTTCCTGCGGATTATAAATCACATCGAATACGAACAGATCCTTATGGAACATTGTTGTGTCTGTAATGATTGTATTTTCTGTTTTCGGCGCCATGCCAACCGATGTACCGTTTACAAGGATCGCGCTGTCTGCAATGGAAGCACGCAGCACTTCCGGATCTGAAAAATCATGCAAGGTTACCTTGCACTCCGTACGTTCATTAAGCTTTGCAACAATCTCTTCTGCTCTTTCGTAAAATGCATCTTTTACATTAAATACATTGATCTCTGCCACACCGTCCAATGCCGCCTGTACCAGCACTGCCGTTGCCGCGCCGCCTGCACCAAGCAGCGTCATCTTTTTTCCAATGATATCCACACCGTTTTCTGCTACGGCTCTCATAAATCCAACGCCATCCGTCGTGTACGCGGTCAATACACTGTTATCATTTACAATCGTATTGCACGCACCCGAAATTTCAGAGGCAGGTGAAACCTTATCAGCAAGTTTGCACATGATATTTTTACCCGGCATTGTGATATTCCAGCCTCTTGCCCCCATAGTACGAAGTCCTTCCACCGCCTGCGGCATTTTGTCTTCCGGGACATCAAAAGCAAGATACGTATAATCAAGTCCCAGCTGGTTGCATGCTTCATTGTGCATTTCCGGAGAAATACTGTGTGCAACCGGACTTCCAAGTAAACATAATAATCCTGTATGACCTGTGATATGTTTTGACATAAGCTTATCCTCTCTGTTCCTTTGCCTCTTTAAAGCAATGATTTGTGTATGAGTTGTATTATACATGAAGCATTCTAAGAACGCAACCTAAAACATAGGAAATCTGTAGAGATAAAACAGACCTTCACAATCTGCTTTTGCGACTTGCTCATCCTTACAGAGTGTTTATCTCCGCCGAAGATTGAGCTCCGCTGAGACAATCTTGTAATTAACTCCCAGTTCTATAAGTGGGCGTCTTCTCAACTGAACTAAAAAAACGCAGGAGGCATAAAACCCCCATGCGCAAAACAAATGGCTTTTTTATCGAGAGTGATCCTCTCATGCTCAGATTCCCAGCTTTTCCTTCATATAATCAACCGGTGTTTTCTTTCCGGTGTACAGTTCAATTGCAATCAGGGCCTGAAAAAGCATCATTCCCATTCCATTGTAGACGCGCTCACAGCCGGCTTCCTTTGCCTGCTTCATCATAACAGTCTCCCGCGGTGCATAAACTGTGTCCGTCACAATCAGATCCTTGCGGAAATACGACAGATCCGGGATATTGGAAAGCTCTTCCAGCGGATGCATGCCTACACCTGTCGCATCACAGAAAATATCTGCTTCCTGCATTTTTTCTTTCAAAAGCGTAAGATCTGCCAGATCATGCATTTTGGCCCTGCAGTCCGTGTTCTTATTGATAATATCAACAATCTCCTCCCCACGGCTGTAGAACTTGTCTTTTATATTGAAAATATCGATCTGACCGATTCCATCCAGTGCTCCACGTACTGCAATCGCCGTTGCTGCTCCGCCTGTACCGATCAGAACCAGCTTCATTCCCCTGAAATCAATTCCTTCTTCTTTGATCGCCTGCCAGTAACCCATTCCGTCCGTGTTGTAGCCTTTCAGATGTCCGGTCACTGCTCCGTTCTCATCACGTTCATTGACTACCGTATTGATCGCGCCACACAGCTTTGCCGCCTCATCCACATCATCCAGATACTTATGTACCACCGTTTTATTTGGCATGGAGATATTCGATCCAAGCATTTTCAGTGCACGGATGCTTTCTACCGCAGACTCCAGTGTACTGTTATCTACTTCAAACGCAAGCTGAATGACATCATCTCCATTTTTGTCGTATGCAAGGTTGTGTGTCATTGGTGACTGAGAATGGCGAATCGGGTATGCCATCAATCCTACCAGTTCTGTATGTCCTGTAATATTCGGCATGATAAATTCCTCCTGAAATTTTGTCTTTTTCGCACGGACGAAAAAGTCCTTCTTCTGCCCGTGTCATATCTGTTCTTGTTCCGGCCCTTTTACTCCAATGGCGCCAGATCAATATATCCTCTGCTTTCCAGTACATTCAGGACTGCGCGGCCCTCCATCGTTCCTTCCATAATACGGCGTGCGCGCACAGAATCCCCAATCGTATAGATATACGTATCCGTTTCCCCAAAGGCTTTCTCAAGCTGCGGCAACACCGGATTGTTGCTTCGCATGCCAAGACAGTTAAAGCCAAAATCAAACTCCAGATCCGTCACAGTGCCATCCGGAAGCTTCACGGTAAATGCATTCTCTTTTACTTCCTGCAGCGCTGTATTTACGTATTCTTTTACCTTGTACTTATCATGCGTCTCCCGCATTGAGCATTTTGTGATCGGGTCTGCAAGCATACCGATCTGAGGGAGCATATCGATAATCGTACATTTTGCGCCGCGTGGTGCAAAATATTCAATCACATCAAGCCCAACGGAGCCTCCGCCGACTACAACAACCTTCTTATCTTTACAGGATTCTTCCGGATACTTACCGGCATTTAAGTTGTTGATCATATCAAAAATTGTCGCCACGTTACCTGCCGCAATATTTTCCTTCAGCCCCTTGATTGGCGGAACAAGAGGTACGGAACCGGTTGCATTGACCACGATATCCGGCTTAAATTCCTTTACCTTTTCAACCGTTGCCTCAGTATTAAGGAAAACATACAGATTTTTCAGCCTGGCCGCACGTGCCTCGAGATATTTCGGAAAATCCTTCATACGAGTCTTGCTCGGAAGATCCGAAATAAAGGTGGAAAGTCCTCCCAGATGATCCTTCTCCTCCAGAACAAATACATTGCAGCCAACATCCGCTGCCGTACAGGCTGCCTCAAGGCCTGCCGTACCGCCGCCGACTACGACAACATTACAGTTCTTTTTAATCTTCAGATTTTTGTAAATATCGCCTTCCGGAACAGCCGGATTAACTGTACAGCGAATCGGACGATTCACGCCAATACGGTTTCCTGCACATCCAACATTACAGGAAATACATTTGCGAAGAAGTACCTCTTCTCCCTCCTGTACTTTTTTTACCCAGTTCGGCTCTGCGATCAGTCCGCGGCCCATTCCAACGATATCCACATCGCCGCTCTCCAGGATCTTTTCTACAACTTCCGGATCACGGTAATTGCCTGCATTAATCACCGGCTTGCCGAATTTGTCCTTAACTGCTCTTGCCATGTAGGAACGCCATCCATCCGGCAGGAAGTTCGAATCAATCTGGTACTGCAGAGATGGATTCAGTCCACAGGAAACATCGTACAGATCGACAAATTCATCCAGGTACTCCAGATATTCAAGTGTATCCTCCAGTGTATTGCCGCCCGGCACACGCTCTTCCGCAGAGATTCGGACAATGATCGGAAACCATGGTCCGACCTGCTTTCTTACTTCTTCCAGAACCATGCGCGGAAAACGCAGACGGTTTTCCACACTTCCGCCAAATTCATCTTCTCTCTTATTATAATAAGGAGAAATAAACTGACTCATCAGATAAGAATGACCACAGTGAATCTCAACCGCATCAAATCCGATCGTCTGTACACGCTTTGCTGCCTCTCCATACTTTTTCACTGTAGTAAGGATCTCTTCTTTTGTCATCGGACGCGGAATCTCGCCGCCTTCCTTCGTTGGTATATCAGAAGAAGAAACCGTTTCCATTCCGGTACGCGCAGAAGATGCTGATGCACCTGCATGATTGATCTGAATGGCAACTGTCGCACCGTTCTTATGCAGATTTTCCACAAGCTGATAATAGCGAGGCATAAAGCTGTCATGATCGATCCGGATCTGGCTTGTTCCGTTTGATCCGACCGGATATTCCACATTCGCATTTTCCAAAATGATAAGGCCAGTACCGCCCTTTGCACGCTGCGAATAGTAATTCATATGACGATTGCTCATCTCACCGCTCGTCTCGCCATAATTTGTTCCCATCGGGGTCATTGCGATACGGTTTTTGATCGTGGTGCGCTTAATGGTAATAGGTTCAAAAATCTTGGGATATTTACTCTTCATGATTGATCTCCTTACACTACATCATTTGTTACATGAGAGGCATTCCTTCGTTTGTGACACCATTATCATAGCGCGTTTGATCAAAAATTAACAATATCTTTCAGGTAAATTTTTGATACATTAAATCTATCATTTTCTTCCTGTTCCGTCTTCTCTTTTCTCGCCAGCTCCTTAATATACTGAATAAACCGCTCCACTGCCGGAAGGCGGTATCGATTCTTCATCCAGAACATAAAAACCTGATGATAAATGCTCAGATCCTTCAGCAAATGTACATTTACCTGATTCTCTCCCGCAAGAAAATCAGTCCTTGGCATCAGAGCGATCCCGAAATTCTGCTTTACCATTGCCAGGATCGAATATTCATCCGGGCACTCGGCAATAATATCCGGATGTACTCCATATTTTTGATAGAGATATTTCGTATGCGTCCCCATCCAGGAAGCCTGATCATACCCGATCACCGGATAGCGATCCAGAAGCTGCAGCGGCACTTCCGTTTCTCCCTCCAGCTCGTGTCCGGGCGGTGTAACGATCACCACCTCCTGATTTAAGATAGGAAAGTGTTCCATTCCTTCCTTCTCAATGCATCCTCCAAACCCGATATCAAGCTCTCCGCTTTTTACCTTTTCAGCGATCGCCGACGTATGATTCTGCCAGAAGCCAAAAACCACACGCTTGTTTTCCGGCTGTTCCAAAAACCGTTTTACTGTGCCCGGAATATACTGCCCTGCCAATGGAAATACGTAGCCGATCTCAATCCGTCCGCCGTCTGACGCCAGTTCTCCCATTTTGTCCATCGCCACCTGACAGTCCTCCACAATCCGGTCCGCATATTCCAGAAAAAGTCTTCCTGCTTTTGTCAGGTTCACGCCTCTGCCACGTTTTTCAAACAGCTGTACGCAAAGCTCCTGCTCCAGTGATGCCATGGAACGGCTCAAAGAAGGCTGCGAAATGTACAATTCCTCCGCCGCCAGATGATAATTTTCCAGTCTGGCCACCTTCTGAAAATAGATAATCTGATTCAATGTCATATCCGTTTCTCCTTTCTGTCTCCGCAGGCACGGATATCCGCTTTTTTTATTGTAACATATCAATACATTCACCGCATTGTTTTTTTACTTTAAAAGTATTAGACTGCGACCGGAAGAATTGTTAAAATCATATCAAATGTTGTGTTATTTTTTTAACAAAACCAGAGAGTCTGCGTTCCGATGTTTGTGACAGAACCAAAGAACACCTTATCATTCTGGTGACAAAAAGGAGAATACCATGAACAAAAAATATCTGCCAAGTGCACTGATCCTGTATCTGAACTATTTCATCCATGGCATCGGCTGCTCAATCCTCGGTCAGGCAGTGATCAAGGAATCTCTCGCCGCTGCCTGGGGCGTGGAAGCAATGGCCATTACAGCCATTTCCGCAGCGCTCGGACTGGGCCGTCTGATCGCGCTGCCATTTGCCGGACCACTTTCCGACAAGCTGGGGCGCCGCATTTCCACCGCAATCGGAAGTGCATCCTACGCGATCTATCTGTTAGGTCTTGCACTCGCTTTTGGCGCTGGAACAAACGGCGGCTACACGATTGCTTACATCTGTGCAATCATCGGAGGAATCGCCAATTCTTTCCTTGATACCGGTATCTATCCGGCAGTTGCTGAAATTATTTACAAAGCTCCTGGTGTTGCCACCATGGGCATTAAATTTTTTATCGCGATCGCTCAGATGCTTTTGCCGTTCGTACTCGGTGCAGCCGTAACAACGACTACTTCCGGTACGACCTCCTACAATCCACTCTTTATCGGCTGCGGTATCATCTACATCGTACTTCTTGTACTCGTTCTTCTCTTCCCTCTTCCGGATTCCGATCAGAAAGCAGACGGAAAAAAAGAAGGACTCATTGAAGGACTGAAGCATACCCATTTTTCCTTTGAATCCATCGCTATGATCCTGATCGGATTTACCTGTACCGGTACTTTTCAGCTGTGGCTGAACTGTGCGCAGAACTTCGCAAAAGAAAATGTCGGCTGGGCAGACCCGTCGATCATGCAGTCCTGGTATTCTGCCGGCACACTGCTCGCGCTTGTGGTAACTGCACTTCTCACCAGAAAAATCAAAGACGTTCGTTTCATCCTGATTTATCCTGTCGTATGCCTGCTCACACTGATTGCTGTGCTTATGGGACAGAACCAGACTCTGATGATCGCAGGCGCCTTTCTGATCGGATGGGCCGGAGCAGGCGGACTGCTTCAGATCGTAACTTCCGTTTGCAACATGCTTTTCCCGAAAATCAAAGGAACGGTTACTGCACTCGTTATGATTGCATCCTCTCTTTGCAACTATACGATCCTCTCCGCAGCATCCAAAATGTCTCCTTCACAGGTTATGACAATGAACATCGTGCTCACTGCCATCGGTGTAATGCTCGGACTTTTCGTTAATCTCCGTTACAAAAAAATGACTGCGTCCGTAAATGAATAACCCCTTGTAAGAGAATGTCTTCTGTGCTCACCGTAAGGCCACAAAATGACTGTGAATCTCAGCGCATACAGAAAAATGCGCTAAGTAAAAGGAAACTAATTTATTTTTTCTGTAGAAATAAGCATCATTCCATATTAAAATGATGCCAGGGTTGTGGAAGTACAAAGTACGGAACAATCCGCAAGGCATCTTTTGATCTTAATATCATTAAAATTAGTCTGTTAAAAGAAAGGAACATTCTGTCATGAATACTGTTAAAGTAAGAAACCTTGAAATCGGTGCCGGAGCACCAAAAATCATTGTTCCGATCGTCGGTGTCACAAAGGAAGAAATCATCGCCGAAGCAAAAACCTTCGATGCACTTCCGATCCACGTGGTCGAATGGCGCGTGGACTGGTTTGAGCATGCTTTCGAAGCGGAACACGTTATCGACGTGCTCAAAGCTCTGCGCGAGGTGCTCGGCAATACTCCATTGCTGACAACCTTCCGCACCTCAAAGGAAGGCGGTGAGAAAGCCATCTCACCGGAAGCTTACGCGGAACTAAACCTGAAAGCTGCTAAAAGCGGCTATACTGATCTGATCGATGTTGAAATCTTCACCGGTGACACAGTAGTCCGCAGAATTATCGACGGCGCTCACGCAGCAGGCGTCAAAGTCATCGCTTCCAACCACGATTTCAGCAAAACACCTGCAAAATCAGATATTATCTACCGTCTGCGCAAAATGCAGGATATGGGTGCTGACATCCCGAAGATCGCCGTAATGCCGCAGAATAAACGAGACGTGCTCACACTGCTCGCCGCTACTGAAGAAATGGTTACCGATTATGCAGACCGTCCGATCATCACAATGTCCATGGCCGGCACCGGAGTCATCAGCCGCCTGTGCGGTGAAGTATTCGGTTCCTCTATGACCTTCGGCGCAGCAAAGAAGGCATCTGCACCGGGACAGATTGGTGTCAGCGATCTGAACTCCGTGCTCACACTGCTGCACCGGTCCCTGTAACTGATTTTCTGTGAGCTGACACAGCTCACAGTCCTCCCAAATGCATTTCCACTGTCTGGAGTAAAGCGGACATTCGCAATCCGCTTTCGCTATTTGCCGGCCAGTCCCCTACTTTTATTTCCGGAGGTTCCACATGAAAAAAATACTCCACTGGCTCGATGAAAATCTGGAAGAATTTCTGCTTGTGCTCTTTCTGATCGCCATGACTTTTATCATGGGCATTCAGGTTTTCTGCCGCTACGTACTTAGCGAGTCTCTTTCCTGGTCAGAAGAGCTTACCCGTTACCTTTTCATCTGGTCCGGCTTTCTGAGCGTCAGCTATTGCAGCAAAAAATGTCTTTCGATCAAGATTGAACAATTTGTCGCACTCTTTCCCCGCAAAGGGAAAGCAGTTTTTAAGCTTGTCAATCATACCTTTGAGCTGATCTTTTTCCTGTACATGATTCCGTTTGCCTGGTCTTATCTGATGTCTGCCGTAGAAAGCGGGCAGCTCTCACCGGCCTGCCGGATTCCAATGTATTACGCACAATCCGCACCGCTTGTATCCTTCGTGCTTGTCGCATTCCGCGTTCTTCAGCGCTGGATCATCGAATTTCGCATTGCACGCGGAGAGCATGTCATTGATCCTGCTCATCCGGAACAAAACACACCGGAATCTTTCATTTCTGCAAATGCGGAGTCTGGAATCGAACATGCAATCGAATCCGGAATCGATAACCGGATTGGAACGATTACAAATGCAAATGAGGAGGAACACTGATGCCTGCTGCTGTATTATTTCTGATTTTCGTGCTTTTACTTGTAATAGCGATTCCTGTATCGATCACGCTTGGAATTACCTCTGTGCTCCCTTCGATCTTCGATCCATCGTTTACCGTTGGCGCCAAATACCTGATCCGCGCCATGTTTGGCGGTCTGGACTCGTTCCCGCTGCTTGCTGTACCGATGTTTGTCCTGTCCGGTATTATCATGGCCAAAGGCGGTATTTCAAAAAAGCTGTTCGATGTATTTGCTTATTTTCTTGGACGTTTTACCGCCGGCATGCCATGTGCCGTGATCGTCACCTGCCTGTTTTACGGCGCAATCTCCGGTTCTGCACCGGCAACGGTTGCCGCCGTTGGAAGCATGACCATTCCGATTCTGACCTCTCTTGGTTACGATCTCACCTTTTCCACCGCGATCGTTGCCGTTGCAGGCGGCCTTGGCGTCATCATCCCTCCGAGTATTCCGTTTATCATGTTCGGTATGGCCTCCGGTGCTTCGGTCAGTAATTTGTTTCTTGCCGGCATTATTCCGGGACTGATGATTGGCCTTCTGCTGATGCTCTATGCCATCTATCACTGCAAACGTTTCGGTGAGGATAAAGAGAAAATTCATGCCGAGGTATCTCAGCTGCATGCAAAAGGGTTGCTCCGTGTATTAAAAGAAAGCTTTTTCGCACTGCTTAGCCCGGTTATTATCCTCGGCTGTATTTACACCGGTATCGCTTCACCGACCGAAGCTGCTGTCATCTCCGTATTTTATGCATTCCTGATCAGCCTGCTCGTCTACCGCAGCATTCATCTGCGTGATATCTGGGGCATCTTTGTGGAAGCGATCCACACATTCACGCCGATCCTGTTTATTCTGGCGGCATCGACTGCTTTTTCTCGCGTACTGACGCTGATGCAGGTGCCACAGACTGTAAGCACGTTCATTCTGGAGAATTTCCACAGTCCGGTGGCAATTCTGCTCGTAATCAATGCATTCCTTCTGCTGGTCGGCATGGTCATGGACACTACACCTGCCATCCTGATCCTCACACCGATCCTGCTTCCGATTGTTGAAGCCATCGGAGTCGATCCGGTTCAGTTTGGTGTCATTATGGTTGTCAACCTCGCAATCGGATTCGTCACACCACCGATCGGAGTCAACCTGTTTGTTGCAAGCTCGCTGACAGAGGTTCCGGTTATGAGCATCGCAAAAAAAGCAATGCCGATGATCGCACTCTTTCTTGTCGCACTGCTTCTGATCACATTTATCCCGGCGCTTTCCATTGGAATTCTGTAGCAGAAAGGAACCGTCTATGTTTCAAAAAATCATTCTTTCGTTTAAAGATAATGCTTCAAAAACTTCTTCCATGCGGCGCTTTACGCTTACTGCCTGTACCGGGCTTCTTGCATTGTCCACACTGCTGCTCGGCGGCTGTGGTCGCAGTGAGAATGACGTACAGCGCTACGCCTGGCCGCTCGCAACGGCAAGCCCGGAGGATACCGTAACGCAGATTTTCTCTGAAAAATTTGCGGAGGAAGTTTCCACCTTAAGCGGCGGACGTATGAAAATACAGGTCTATGCAAACGGTTCGCTCGGCGGTGACCGCGACCTGCTCGAAACGTGCTCCGATGGCGATATCCCCTTTGTCGTACAAAACACTGCACCACAGGTTTCCTTTATGAATGATCTTGCCGTATTCGATCTTCCCTGTGTGTTTGATTCACTTGATGATTGCCGGGAAAAGATCGATGACCCGCAGTTCTGGCAGCTGATCAGTGATGTGTATACCGGCGGCGGCTACCACCTGCTTGGCATGGCCGACCAGGGCTTCCGGGTCATGAGCACCAACAAAAATATTACTGACTTTTCTGATTTCAAGGGCCAGAAAATCCGTACCATGGAAAACAGCTATCATCTCGCATTCTGGAAAGCACTCGGTGCCAACCCAACGCCGATGACCTTCAGCGAGGTTTACATTGGACTGCAGCAGCACACGATCGATGCTCAGGAAAATCCCTACGAGGTTATCGTATCCAACCGGCTTTATGAACAGCAGGATTACGTCGTGGAAACGAATCATCTTCCGCACCTCATCTCTCTGATCGTAAATGATGACTTTTTCCAGAATCTCTCGAAGGAAGATCAGGATATTCTCACACAGGCTGCCGAAACAGCCACCACCTTTGCAAGAGAACAGTCTGATAACCGCATCTCAGACCGTATCGCAACAATCGAAGCGAGCGGTACCCAGATCGTGACGCTCTCCGATGAGACACGGGATGCCATGCGGGACGCCGCGACATCCGTGTATGTTTCCATTAAATCAAGTATTCATCAGGATCTTTATGATGCGTATACGTCTATAGCAAAACCATAAAATGATGTTAAAGTCAAAAGATGCCTTACGTTTTTTCAGAATTTGACATAAAAAGAGGCGTCTGCAAACAAATTTTGCTCTGTTTGCAGGCACCTCTTTTTTATTTTCTTTCTATTTTCTTTCTATATATTCTGAAACTGATATTGTTCTTGGTATCCTTCTTTTCCAGTCTCTGCCCGGCAGCAACCGCTCATTCTTATTCCGCATCCACCGCACGCAGTCGCTGTACCAGCTCCTCACAGATCTCCAGCTTGTTCTTGCCATCTGTCTCAATCACAATATCGGCTGCTGCTTCATATTTCTCACGGCGCTTCTCCATCAGCTCCGCAATATATGGTACCGTCTTGTTGCCCTCAAGCAGCGGGCGGTCGTGATTGTCCTTGACACGATTTAAGATGGTCTCCGGCTTCGCGGTCAGAAGTACTACACGGCCATTTTTCTTCATCTCGACCACGTTACGTTCGCGCATCGGTACACCGCCGCCACAGGAAATAACCACGTTTGTCCGAGACTGCATCTCGATCAGAAGATTCGTCTCCAAATCACGGAAGTATTCCTCGCCATACGTCTCAAAAATGTCAGAGATTGACATTCCCTGTCTCTCTGCAATGATCTGATCCATCTCTACGACTTCCATCGCAAATACGGTACGCAGAAAATCGGAGATCGTTGATTTACCTGCTCCCATAAACCCGATCAGAACGATATTGTAATCGAAAAGCTTGCGCGCCTGGATCCGCTTGCTGTTTCTTGTAATCTCCTCAAATACAGCCGCTACTTCCTCGGTATGGCGCTTTCCCTCCATCCGCTTTTTCAGCCATTCTCTCTGCTTTGCCTCCTGTTCCGGCTGAAGAATCGGAATATCATTCTCCTCTTTGTATACCATGATATCTTCTACTACGCGGTTGCGCATTAAAAGCGCATCCAGAAGGATTTCATCACACTGTCCAAGGCTCTCTCGTAATATCTCAAGCTGATTCATTTTATTTCCTCTTTTCTGCCAGCCGCAGTTTTGGCGGAGGGCGTTTTCTTTTGCAATTATATCAGTTATTCATTACTTTAGCAATGCAAAGTCCTGAAATTTTACATTGAAATCCGTTCTTTTTTAATCATACACGATCACCGGTGTTCCGATTGAAACATTCTCGTAAATGATCTTTGCATTTTGATACGGTGTATTGACGCATCCATGCGAACCGTTTGTCAGATAAATCGTCCCTCCAAAATATGCTCTCGTCTGCATATCATGAATTCCAACGTTTCCGTTAAATGGCATCCAGAAATCCACCGGTGAACGGTAGCCTTCTCCGACCAGCGTATAATTCTGCATCTTTGCATCGATCGACCACACACCATTTGATGGTGTCGCATTCCCTTTATTTGGATTTCCTGTCACAACCGGCGTATACACAATACATACTCCGTCCTTGTAGCACCACATTACCTGTTGGGAAATGCAGATTTCCACATACGTATCTCCGATATCATTTGTACTGCGGCTCATTGCCGTATACGTATACTGCGGCTCCATCGTTCCCTGATAATCCGCAGCCAGTGCATTGAGCAGATCCACTACTGTCGCGTCCTGATCCATACACCAGCCATAATCTCCATCCGTCAAGGTGACCGTCGTGCCAAGTGAAGTATAAAACTGCCGCGGCAGACCAAAAGTATCATACTTTGCTGCAAGTGATTCCACGTAATCCGTTACCTTTACATCATCGATGACGTAGCTGCCATCTGAGGTCTGTGTGATCCACTGCGCAATCACCGGTGCATTTACCCGCTCCTGGCGGTCACCAAAATCATATGTGATATCAGCCTGCACCAGCTTATCCTTTGCCTCTGCTTCTTCTACCAGTGCTTCATCATCACTGTAAAGCTCCGGCTTCAGATAACAATCCTCCGTTTCCAGATCAAGCACGGACTTTCCTCCGTCCAATGCCTCATACAGTGCCTTCGCTGTTGTTTCCGGGTTCAGAGTATTTCCTTCTGTCTCTTTTACAATCTCATATCCACTCTCTGTCACCTGAATGTATGCGTCGGTCGGCATTTTGGTGTGAATCGGATTCATACACTCCAGATCCTTAAATGCCGTCAATGCCTTCCTCTGGTCATAAGAAAAGGCAACGCCCGCCATATCTCCACGCCCCATCATCAACATGATCGGCCAGATATAAGATTTCTGTGCTTTTGCCATACGGTCGATGCTGCTGTTGTCAACAAATTTCAGATCGATCTGATCTGCCGTAAGATATTCGCTCACACTGCCGCGTTCCTTTATCTCTAGCCGGTACTCATCCAGCTTATCCGAAACAAGCGACTTTACTTCCTCTATACTTTTCTGACTGCAGTCAATTCCATAAATTTCTGTATCCTCATAAAAATGTGAACTGAAATAGACTGCCACCGCAATATAAATCACAAGAATCACACCGCCAAATCCCAGAAGGCATCTCTTCAAAATCGTATGACTGCCTGTCTGTTTTTCCCCGGGCAAATCCATTGTCTGTTTTACCGGATCTTTCGGAGTTTGCGGATTTTTCAGTTTTTTCAAAGCTTGCGGATTCTTCCGTTCTGTTGCCTTTTTCGGTTCTTTGGATCCTGCAGCATCCTTTACCGTTCTTTGATACCGCTTTCCTGTATTTTCCCGTTCGGATTCTACCAGTGACATACGTCTTTTGGGCGATGTTCCCTGCTCTTTGGCTTCCTCCGCCTTTTTATTTTCCGGCTCTGTCTTTTGCTTCTCTGTTGTCTGTTTGTTCTCTGCTAGCTGCTTCTTCTCTGCTATCTGCTCCTTTTCTATTATCTGCTTCTTCTCTGCTGTCTGCTTGCTCTCTGTTATCTGCTTCTTCTCTGCTGTCTGCCTGTTCTCTGCTGTCTGCCCGGCTCTTTCCCGATGATGCGCAGATCTTTGCATCATCCGTACACTTTCCTTGGAACCGTATATGCTGCTTCTCCCCTCTGCCGCCCGCCTGCCTTGCGGCACTTTCTTCCCCTCGCTTTTACTGTCCTGTTTCTTTTCTTCTCCCATTTGCTTCTCTCCCATTTCGTCTCCGCCAAAATTCTGCATCGCAGTATATGCATCCATTTTTCGGCGTTATCTCTTCGATTATACGCATTTTCCAGACTGTTTACAAGGGGCGCAGACCGAAGCAGACTTAATTTTTTATTAAAAAAAGACCAGGCGGCCTCTCTTCTTCCTTTCGGAAGTTCAAAACCTGCTGGTCTTATTCTTTATCTTTCTTTATCTTTCTTTATCTTTTTGTCTGTAACTGTTCAGAGCCAAGCAAAATTTCATAAAACAGCTGTAAAATGCTTGCATTTTGGAGGTTGGTTCTGAATAGTTACTCTTATCTATAATATACGGAATTCCACTTCAGCTCATTCTTAAAGCTGCGGATCGTTGTATCCTTGTCAATGTAAACAGCTTCAATGCCCATTGCTGCCGCCCAGTCGCCCATCTGCTCTGCAGTCAGGTCATAGGAGAATGCAGTGTGGTGTGCGCCGCCTGCAAGGATCCATGCTTCTGCGCCTGTTGCCAGATCCGGCTGCGGCGTCCAGAATGCCGTTGCTACCGGAAGCTTCGGCATCGGCTTCTCAGGCTTCTTGCAGTCTACATCGTTGATAATAAGACGGAATCGGTTGCCAAGATCGATCAGGGATGTAGCAATTCCTGCTCCTTCTTTTGAAGTAAATACGAGACGCGCCGGATCCTCACGATTTCCCATGGAGAGCGGATTTACCTTGATGCTGATCGGACCGTCTGCGATAGTCGGGCAAACCTCAAGCATATGTGCCTCGAGAACACCTTCCTTACCCGGTACGAGGTTGTAGGTGTAATCCTCCATGAAGGAAGTACCCTTTGCATTCGGAACATTCTGTGTCATAATCTTCATCAGGCGAACCATGGCTGCTGTCTTCCAGTCACCCTCGCCGCCAAAGCCGTAGCCCTTCTCCATCAGACGCTGGATTGCAAGGCCCGGAAGCTGCTGCAGTGCGCCGAGATCACCGAAGTGTGTAACGATTGCCTGGTAGTTCTTCTCCTCAAGGAAGCGCTCGAAACCGATCTCGATCTGTGCCTGTACCGCTACATGCTTACGGAACTCTGATTCATCTCTGCCCTCAAGCAGGATCTGATATTTATCATAATATTCCTCTACCAGAGTATCTACATCCGCCTTACCAACAGCTGCAACTGCCTCTGCGATCTCATTGACCGGATATGCATCTACTTCCCAGCCAAATTTAATCTGTGCCTCTACCTTATCGCCCTCTGTAACGGCAACGTTTCTCATGTTGTCAGCGATACGCATTACACGGATATGGCTGCTCTCCATGATACCGATTGCAGTGCGCATCCAGGACGCGATACGCTCCTGCACCTTACGGTCATTCCAGTGTCCGACAATGACCTTGCGCTCAATTCCCATGCGGCTTACGATATGACCATATTCACGGTCACCGTGTGCGGACTGATTCTCATTCATGAAATCCATATCGATCGTATCATACGGAATCTCTTCATTAAACTGGGTATGAAGATGAAGCAGCGGTTTGCGGTACTCCTGCAGACCAAGAATCCAGGATTTTGCCGGAGAGAAGGTATGCATCCAGGTGATAACGCCTGCGCATTCTTCATCCGAATTTGCCTCGTTGAACGTTTTGCGGATCACTTCATTTGTGATCAGAGTCGGTTTCCATACGACTTCATATGGAAGTACCCCTGATGCATTCAGTTTCTCTACAATGATTTTGGAATGCTCTGCTACTTTTCTGAGGCACTCATCTCCGTAAAGATCCTGAGAACCGGTTGCGAACCAGAATTTGTAATTCTTTGCTGCTTTCATGTCTTACTCTCCTTTTCTTTTTGTGTCGTGATATTGTATGAAACAACAGACTTCCGGCATTCGATCTCCCCTTCGAACTCAAAGGTCGCATCGTATTCCGGATCTGCAATCAACCCAAGCATATTCTCTGCTGCTTTTACACCAAGTACCTCAAGCGGATGTGCCACCGATGTCAGCGGAATCTGATTCAGGCGCGCCAGTTCAGAATTATCCACACTGACCAATGACAGTTCCTGCGGAATCAAGATTCCGGCCGACTGTACACGTGTCGTCAGAAGATGCGCCAGCTCATCGTTATAGCAGACACAGGCGCTGCAGTCCTTCATCCGTTCCAGAATCCGTTGGCTAAACAGCAGGGCTTCTCTCATTTCCTGCGTATCGATCCAGCAAATCCGCTTTCCCTCCACCTTCAGTCCTGCATCTCTCATTGCCTGAAGATAACCGGCATAGCGACGTTTGCCCTGACCATCATCTGCTTTGAAAATTCCGCCAATCCGTGTGTGCCCCTGCGCGATCAGATGTTCTGTTGCCATCCTCCCCACCTGCTCGTCATCCATACTGACATGCGGTATGTCAAGCTCCGGATAGTAGCTATGAAAAAACAGAATCGGAATTCCGGCCTTTCTAAGTTCTTTATAGCAGGAAAGATTGGGATTTGGAAGCGCACTCATAACAGGCTCCACAATAAGCGGATCACGGCTTCCCGACTGAAGCAGCCCCTCCAGAAGACTGCGCTCTGTCTCCACCTGATTGTTTGTAAACATGATCCTTGAACTGTAACCGCCCTTGCCAAGTGTATGGACCATCGCCTGCAGGATACGCGGAAAAATGTAGTCATCCGCATACGTGGTAATAATCGTCACGGTACGGGAAAGCGGTGGATACTCCCGGCTTTCTTCAGGTTCCTTTACGTATGTGCCACTGCCCTGTACCCGCACGATCGTCCCTTCTTTTTCAAGAATTTCAAATGCATGGCGTACCGTCTGACGGCTGACCTGAAACAATTCGCGGATTTCGTTTTCTGATTCCAGACGATCTCCATCGGAAAACTCACCGGATGCTATTCTGTTGTAGACCCATTCTGTTATCTTCTGATACTTGGCCGCTCTGCTCATGGTTTCTCCGTTTTTACTTGTACTTATAAGTTGTATTCATTGTAGTTTAAAAAACATACAATTTATACCAGTTGATTTTATGCAGTATGTCGAATAATCCTTTTGTTTTCTTCCAATCTGCAAGCATATTATACGGTAACTCATTCTTATTTGTCAAGATAAAATACAGCTATTTTTTTGTTGTTCTGAAAAAAGCAAAAATTGTATTTATAAGTTGTACCAATAAATCGCATCAGCTACTGATAAACTATGATCCAGGGGCAAAAGGTCTGAAGCTCCCTGTGCTTGCACAAAGATGGTCGAATGGCTCTGGAACCTGCTCTATATGAGCATAAAAGCGGGCGTATGCTTCATGATCTGCAAATAGTGGTCAAGAACGTACAAAAAAGCACCGGAAAAGTCGGTATCTGACTTGTTCCGGTGTTTTTCTTGTTCTTCTCAATTCAATCGATGAATTCTGCAGCCCTCTGCAAACCTTTTGCTGTCAGCCTGCAGCGAATACCACATTCCTTTTTTATTCTGTCTCAGCTTCTGTTGCTGCCTCGGTCACTGCTTCTGTTACAGCTTCCGTAACTGCCTCTGCTGCCGTCTTCGCAGCTTCTTTTGTCATGGCTTCTGTTGCCGCCTCGACAGGTGTTTCGGTCGCGGCCTCTGTTATGGCCTCGGTAGATCCTTCCGTTGCTGCTTCTGTAGCTTTCTCGGTCACCGCTTCTGTTGCTGCTTCCGTAGCTGCCTCGGTCACCGCTTCTGTTGCTGCTTCCGTAACTGCCTCTGTGGAAACCTCAGTACCAGTTTCGGTTTCACTTTGTACTGCTTCACTTCCGGACTCCGTAGCTGCTTCTGTTGATGCCTCAGTTTCCTGTGATAAGGAGAAGTCGAATACGATCTGTGCCAGAATATCCTCATTCTCCGTTATGTCTCCATCCTCTCTCCAGCTTGTGTACAGCTCGCTGATCCGATCGGATTTCCGCTGCTCAACGATCTCTTCTTTCTTTTTATCAGTTGCCTCACGATCCAGCTTTGAAATCACCTTCGCTACGTAATAGCCACTATCTGTCTCTATCGGTGTCTCCACAAGCGTATTATCGTCCAGCCCTTCCGTTGCAGTGATCAGTCCCTCTACTACGGAAGTACTGTCGGAACCAAATGTCATGGTTGAGCATGCGGCATCTGAATCAACCTCTCCGGCTGCAGTCTCAAAATCTTCTCCTGCTTTTACCTTCGCAATCAGCTCCTCTGCCTTGATACGTGCTTTCTCTTTCGCTTCTGCCATCGCCGGATCTTCCGTTTCTGTCTCCGTTTCGCTCTCCTGCGCGTCACTCACTGCCTCTGTTGTGGCTTCTGCTGCGACTTCCGTAACTGCTTCTGCTGCGGCCTCCGAAACTGCCTCCGTTGCGGCTTCTGTTGTGGCTTCCGAAGCTGTTTCTGATTCACTTTCTGTCTCGGCTGCGGACTTTGTTTTTGTATCCGTTTCACTATTGAGCGCTGCAGTCTCAGCTTCAGTTGTCTGTGTTGCCTGTTCCGTCTCATCCATCTGTTCTGATCCGGTTTCTGTCTCTGTATCAGTATCGCTTTCGGCCTCTGTCTCTGTACCGGTATCGCTCTCGCTTTCAGCCTCTGTCTCTGCACGGAACATTGCATACTGCACCTTCCGCTGTGCCGCCTCATCATCTGACACCTCGGTATCTATATCAGCGGACATTTCCGGCTCCATCTTATTCTGGATCAGGCGCAGTGTCAGGTAACGCTCTACAATCTCCTGTGTTGCTCCCATTTTTTCCAGAACTTCCTCACCGTTCGCATCCATGAATTTCGTTGCCGCCTCTGTGATCGATGCCTTTTCCTCATCGCTGAGTGATACCTTGTACTCGTCCATCTTCTGCTCGGCAAGCACCATGTTTTCCAGACCAGAAACAGCCTGTGTCTTAATCATATCCCCCATCGTTGAACCATTTCCATACAAATCCTGGCTCATCGGATCACTGACTCCCATATACTGCTTGTAAAGATCCTCCGTCAGTGCCTGCGTATAATGAGCAGCAAATTTTACAAGACCTGCTGAAATCTCATCTCCGTTTACTGTGACAGCTGCTGCCGCCGGATCAAATGCTTCTTCTTTTTTGGAACAGCCGGCAAGTGAACCGAGCATAAGGCATGTACTCAGTCCAAATACAACTGCTTTTTTCAGTCTGCTATGCATAATTTTATTGTCCTCCTGGTACCTTTTTTCACTGTCCGAAAACAAATACAATTCAAAAAACTGACAGGAGTCTTTTTCGAATGTCTTTTCTGAACAGTCTCCAAACATCATTGTATCATTATAATCTTTTTTCCCTTATCCCGCAATCACTTTCTCTGAAATTCACACACCGTTCATACTTCTGCTTCCGTTTTTGCAGTTTCTGTGATTTTCAGCTCCCGTGCTTTGCAGTTCCTGTGATTTTTTCCAGATCATCCAGCAGCATACGTACAGTGTCCAGTACCTGATCCGTTTCCTTGCCTCCCCGTTTCGGCCGTTCGTACAGAAAATATGGATTTTTTTCCACCTTGAATTTCAGCCTGCCCTTATAGATTTTTACAAATGCATCGATTCCAGACGGATCGATCTGTGCCTTTTCGTACAGCGTGATCCGGATCTCGTCACCTTTTTGCATCAGCTCTGTGACGTAACAGCTATGTGCCTGCGCCTTCAGCCTTGCAACAATCAGCAGATTCTGTACGGCACGCGGCAGTTCTCCGAAACGATCCATCAGTTCTTCAAGCATATCATCATACTCTTCTTCATTCTGAATTCCGGAAATCCGCTTATAAATATCAAGCTTCTGCATTTCGTTGCGGATATAGCGCTCCGGAATATATGCATCAATGTCAAGATCAAGCTCCGTTTCAAAATCTCCCGCAGCCGGTGCACCGCCCTGGAGCTCCCGAACCGATTCATTGAGCAGCTTACAGTACAGATCGTATCCGACTGCTTCCATATGACCGTGCTGTTCGCTTCCAAGCAGATTTCCGGCTCCCCGCAACTCCAGATCACGCATCGCGATCTTAAATCCACTTCCAAGCTCTGTAAATTCCCTGATTGCCGAAAGCCTCTTTTCTGCAATTTCTCTGAGCATTTTGTTGCGCCGGTACATCAAAAAGGCATATGACGTACGGTTCGAACGGCCGACACGTCCACGCAGCTGGTAAAGCTGGGAAAGACCGAGATTTTCCGCATCATGGATGATCATCGTGTTTGCATTCGAAATATCCAGCCCTGTCTCGATGATCGTTGTCGTGACAAGCACATCTATCTCTCCATTGATAAATTCAAACATGATCTTTTCCAGCTCATGTTCTTTCATCTGTCCGTGTGCAAACGCTACCTGCGCCTGCGGCACCAGCTCTGCGATTTTATTTGCCATCTCCACGATTGAGCTGACACGATTGTAAACGTAATAGACCTGTCCGCCCCGCGCCAGTTCCCTGCTGATCGCTTCACGCACCATCTCCTCATTGTACTCCATCACGTACGTCTGGATCGGCACGCGCTCCTGCGGCGCTTCCTCCAGCACACTCATGTCACGGATTCCGACAAGACTCATATGAAGCGTTCGCGGAATCGGCGTCGCCGTCAAAGTAAGCACATCCACATCTGTTTTCAGCTGCTTGATCTTTTCCTTATGCGTAACACCAAAACGCTGCTCCTCATCAATGATCAGCAATCCCAGATCTTTATACTGCACATCCTTTGACAGCAGCCGGTGCGTACCGATCACGATATCAACCAATCCTTTTTTCAGGTCCGTGATCGTTTTTTTCTGCTCGGACGGTGTCCTGAAACGGCACATCAGATCAACACGCACCGGAAAATCCTTCATTCGCTGTACAAAGGTATTGTAATGCTGCTGTGCCAGAATGGTCGTCGGAACAAGGTATGCCACCTGTTTGCCGTCCTGAACCGCTTTAAACGCCGCCCGGATCGCAATCTCCGTTTTTCCATATCCCACATCACCACAGACAAGACGATCCATGATCTTCCGACTCTGCATATCCTTCTTTACTGCTTCAATCGCGGTCAGCTGATCGTCCGTCTCATCAAACGGGAACATTTCCTCAAATTCCTGCTGCCAGACGGTATCCTCGCTGTACGTAAACCCTTCCTTTCTCTCGCGTTCTGCGTACAGCTTCACCAGATCCTCTGCAATCGCACGGACTGCCGTGCGCACCCGTGTCTTCGTTTTATTCCATTCCTGTGTTCCGAGCTTATTAAGCTTCGGCGTTTTTGACGCATCGGAATCAGCGTATTTCTGAATGACATCAAGCTGTGTCGCCGGCACATAAAGACAGCTTCCTCCGGCGTACTCGATCTTCATATAATCCTTGGTAACCTTATCGACCTCTACCTTTTCAATTCCCTTATAGACGCCGAGTCCGTGATTTTCATGAACGACAAAATCACCGACGGAAAGCTCTGTAAAGCTTGCGATCCGGCTGCCCTCATACCGCTTCCGCTTCTTTTTCTTTTTATGCTCCTGTCCGAAAATATCACTTTCTGCGATTACAACAAATTTAATCAGCGGATACTCATAGCCTCTGGCTGCACTGCCGTGTGTGATGAAAATCTCGCCCCTGGCTACTTCCCGCTCTTCATCCTCCGTATAATAGCTTGTCAGTCCTTCCTGGAGCAGATCATTTGCCAGACGCTGCCCGCGTGTGCGCGAGGCTGACAGAAGCACAACGCGGTATCCTTCCTTTTTCCACCTCTGCAGATCCTTTACCAGCAGCTCAAAGCTGTTGTTGTACGGATTGACCGACCGTACCGTCAGGCTGTATCTTCCGGAAACACTCCAGGGTGCACGGGCATTTTCCAGTGTGCAAAGCCCGACACTGTTGCGCCCGGAAAAAGCGGCTGCAATTTCCTGGCAGGAAAATAAAAGCTTCGTCATGCCCGGAAGTACGTATCCCTTTTCCAGCCGGTGCTCCATACTTTCCCGGAATTCCTGCTCCACCGCATTTCCGCTCTCCAGAAGCCGATTTGGCTCATCAAGAAAAAACAGCGTATTTTCTGTGCCAAAATAATCCAGAAACGTTTCTGCTGCTCCGGTAAAATAATCAATACACCCCTCCATTGAGAGCGGCTCTCCAAATTCCTCCAGCTGATCCTGATACTCCTGCAGGAGATTTTTCACTCTGGAGGCCTCCTCCGGTTTTCCTTCCCTGCGAAACAGCTCCTCTGCCTTTTTTGCTTCATACGCAAGACGTTCCAGTGCTTTTTTTCGCTCCTTCGCATCCGCTATCAGCTCAGCCGCCGGATAGATCCGTACCTTCTCCTGATTTTCGATCGATCGCTGACTCTCCGCATCAAAGCAGCGAATAGAATCAACCTCATCGCCCCATAGTTCGATACGGACCGGATTCTCCTCGGTCAGCGGATAAATATCAATGATACCGCCGCGAACAGCAAACTGTCCCGGCCCCTCTGTCTGTGCCGTCCTCTCATAGCCGAGCTCTGTCAGCTCACTTTTCAGCCAGTTTGTATCAAGTACACTTCCGACCTCGATCTCCAAAATCCTCTTTTTCCATTTTTCAAACGGAACCAGATGATTCATACAGGCTGACATCGTCGTAATGACGGTCATCTCCGTTTTTTCCACCAGCGCCTTCAAAACCGCAATCCGCTGCTGCTCCAGAAGATTGCTGTGAATATCTGCCTGGAAAAAAATCAGATCCTTTGCCGGAAAATACAGGACATCCCGGTCAAAAAAGCGATAATTTTCATACAGCTCCTTTGCCCGAAGATCACTGTACGTAACAATAACTCTGTGGGAATACCCCTGTGAACTGCAGCTGATAAAGTGGGGCTTCTGCGGATCAATACAGCCCGTAACCTGGATCACGCCCCGGTTTTTCCGTATTTTACGTGTAATTTCCGAAAATTCCTCCAGCTGCAGCATTGGAGATGTCAATGCTTTCATACGTTCACGCTTTCGCCTTGTGGGTGTTGTACTCGTTCATGACCTGCTGCACTTCCTCCGTAAGAAGCGCTGCAGCCGCATCAGAAGCCCGGTCAAAAGATTCCTGCATCACCTGCTGCTCCTCCTTCGAAAAATGACCGAGTACATAGTCAGCCAGATCCCAGCCCTGCGGCTTTTCTCCGACTCCGACCTTCACCCTGAGAAATATCTGTGTGCCAAGATGTGTGATAATACTCTTGATTCCGTTGTGTCCTCCTGCACTTCCCTTTGTCCGGATGCGCAGCTGGCCAGGCTCCAGACTGATATCATCATAAATTACAATCAGCTCCTGTTCCGGGTCGATCTTAAAAAAATCACACGCTGCGCGCAGACTTTCTCCGCTTAAATTCATATACGTCTGTGGCTTAAGGAGCAGTACCTTCTGTCCCCCGATATATCCTGTTCCGCACAGCGCCTGAAATTTTTTCATGTCAATCGAAATATGATGCTTTTCCGCCAGGCGGTCGATCGATGCAAAACCGGCATTGTGCCGCGTATTTTCATATTCCCGCCCCGGATTTCCAAGTCCTGCTATTAAATACATGTTTTTTCTCCAATTATTTTTCCGACAGTGCTTCCACGACCTTCTCAAAATGCATGAAATGAGACGCCTTAACCAGCACCGTGTCACCGCTTTGAACCTGCTTATCCAGATCTGCCAGAAGTTCCAGAAGATCCTTATACCATCTTACATCTGCCTGTGGATTCTGCTCCCGGATTCCGTCTGCCAGATTTCTGCACAGTGGTCCTACGGTCAGAAAGCGATCAATGTCAAGCTCTGCCGCATACGTTCCGACCTCATAGTGAAGCTCCTTTTCCTGCATTCCAAGCTCACCCATATCGCCAAGAACAGCAATCTTTCTGCCGAGTGCATCTTTGAGTACGCCCAGTGAGGACTTCATCGACATCGGGTTTGCGTTATAGCAGTCGTCAATGATCGTATAATGCTCTGTTGTAACAATATGGAATCTTCCGCTCACCGGCTGCAGACTTTCAATTCCTTTTTTGATCTCCTTCAAGGTCAGGCCGTACTGCAGTCCCACCGCCGTACCTGCCAGCGCATTCAGCACCATGTGAAGACCCGGAATCGGAACTGTCACTTCAAAGTTCCCCGCCGGTGTGTGAATACGGCATGCAATTCCTGAAAGCCCTTTTGTTTCCTCATGATCCGCGTATACCGCATTTTCCTTTCCGAATCCGAAGAATACAGGATGAATTCCCTTTACCTCCTGCAGTTTCTCCAGCTTATCATCTTCTCCATTTAAAATAATATGCCCGTCCGGCTTTAAATAATCAAAAATTTCTGATTTTGCCAGCAGCACACCGTCCCGGTCACCAAGGAACTCCAAATGGCACTGTCCGATATTTGTGATGACACACGTATCCGGCTTTGCGATCTTCGCCAGCTCATGCATCTCACCAAAGTGACTGATCCCCATCTCCAGCACCGCAATTTCATCCTCTTCCCTCAGCCGGAAAATTGTCAGTGGAAGCCCGAGATCGTTATTGAAATTTCCTGCCGTCTTCAGCGTACGGTACTTTTGCGAGAGCACCGCTGCGATCATTTCCTTTGTACTCGTCTTGCCGACACTGCCTGTGATCCCTACCACCGGAATATTCAGCTGTTCCAGATAATATGCAGCAATCGCACCAAGTGCACGGATTGTATGCTCCACTAAAATATAATTCCCGCTGCCCTCCGGAAGACGTTTTTCTGAAATCACACAGAGCGCACCCTTTTCGAATACACCCGAAATAAAATCATGGCCATCGGCACGTTCTCCTTTGATTGCCGCAAATACGCCGCCCGGCTCTGCCCTGCGGCTGTCTGTTGTAATGGAGCTCACTTCACGGTCTGCATCTTCCATCCGTCCGATATAAGTACCGCCGCAGGCCTGTGCCATACGACCCGGTGTCATATTTTTCATTGTATAAATCCGCCTTTCTGCGCATGATATTCTATAGCGATCCTCGTAAATAATGCATTTAAGGCAGTTCAGCAGAGTGCGAAAGACAAGGAAGATATCTGCAGGC
>CAKRPI010000009.1 GCA_934376945.1 uncultured Lachnospiraceae bacterium
ACATCTTTTTCATGTACATAATTTTGCAGCATATCAGAAAAAACAGACATAGGTAATAAATCCTTTCGCAGTATCAATTTATAGAACAAAGTATAACATAGTTTCGACAATAAGAACACAGAAATTTCACAAAAGCAGAAAAAGATTGTCCACAAATCGTGCCCCATCTTGTAGTTCGACAAAAAAATATATAAAATTTATCAGTAAATGTTTTTTAATTTTGTATAAAAGAATGAAAATAAGAAGAAAAAATGTGCAGTTAAAATAAAAATAATCAAGTTGAGTAGACAAAATAACCGCATAAGTATTGTGTGTATTTGCTTTAAGACAATAATGTCAGTGGTTGCAGAGACATTAGTCTACTGTAAGCGTATTACTGCATGTAAATCTGGTTGTGAAGATGACGCTTATCGGAGTGAAGTGGGGTATCACGCCAAATTTTGCGGGGAAAACAGAAGAAATGGAGCAGACAGAAGAGAATATTTAAACAAGTGAAATAAAACAGGCAAGGCAGCCGTGAGAAAAATCGGAAGATTGAAACACTGGAGTCTTGCCTGTTGTAGGGTAAAGGGAGTTTATATTTTTTTTCGTTTCTTTTATAAAAATTTATTATTTCTGGAAATCTTAATGACGGGCGGGATAGAAAATGGACGTAGAAAAACTGGATATAGAAAAAATATGTATTGCCTGTATGAATGAAAAAAGCAGTGAGGCGGATAGATGTCCGCATTGTGGCTTTCAGGTATCATCGTATGTTCCGAAAGTGCATCAGCTGGCTCCGTTTGAGATTCTGAATGGGCGCTATCTGCTCGGAAAGGCACTTGGAGAGGGAGGATTTGGAATTACCTATATAGGGTTGGATCTTCAGGAAGGAAAAAGAGTTGCGATAAAGGAGCTGTATGTCACAGGACTTTTGAAGCGTGAAAATACACGGACGGTGCTGGTTTCCAATACTGTGGATGCGCGGGAATATTATCGGGAATGCAGGGCAAAATTTGAGCAGGAAGCACGTCTGATGCAGAGACTGAAAGACAGAGGTGGTATTGCGGAAATATATGATTATTTCGAGGAAAATAATACTGCTTATATTGTGATGGAATATTTGGATGGCTGCGATTTGCTGGCATATCTTCAGAAACACGGTGGAAAAATTTCCATGAAAGAGGCTTTTGAGCTTTTGCGTCCGGTTATGAAAATTGTGGTGGAAATGCATGCGAAGGGTGTGTACCACAGGGACATTAGTCCGGATAACATACGATGTATGGAAAATGGGACAATGAAGCTGATGGATCTTGGGGGAGCAAAGAATAATTATTCAGATAAGACTCTGAGCAAGGTGATTCTGGTCAAGCACGGATATGCACCTCCGGAGCAGTATGCAAGTGGATTCAAGATCGGTCCGTGGATGGATGTATATGCAATGAGTGCTACATTCTACCGCTGTGTTACCGGAAGGGTGGCAGAGGATGCCATGGAGCGTGTAAAGGAAGATAAACTGATTCCACCGTCGAAACTGAACGCGGATATTTCAAAGGAGGCAGAGGCAGTTCTGAAGAAGGGAATGGCACTGCAGTGTGAAAATCGGTATTTGGATATGAAGGAACTGTACTATGCATTGAAAGAAGCGGTTTACGGGAAAAAGCTACCAGAACCAGGACCAAAACCAGGACCGAAACCTGGTCCGATCCCAAAGATTGATCCGAATCCGGAAAAAAAGGACAAAACAATACTGATTGTGTTGATTACGCTTTGGGTAGTTGTAGTAGTGATAATTATTTATCTGCTCATTCGGTTTATAGGGGGCTAATTGAAGAAAAATGAAACTTTATGATTTTAAGCGTGTCGAGTATGAAGCAGTGAATGCAACAGTGAATAAAACGGGGCGCAGATATCCGCTTTGATTTGGGACAAATTTTAAATAACTACATTTATTAAAGCAGGAAGAAAAGAGGAGAAAATGATTCAGGTAGCAGGATATTCAATCATAGGAGATCGCGATTCCCAGCAGGATTCCATGCGGTACGAACAAAAAAACGGCGTACTTCTGGCATCTGTCTGTGATGGAATGGGAGGTATGCAGGGCGGTGAGCTTGCAAGCCGTCAGGCGATCGAAACAATCTTTCGAGAGGCTATGTATCTGCCGTCAGAAAGAGGAATTCCGGACTGGCTGCGAAATACATTTATAAAGGCAGATGCAGATGTGTGCAGGCTGACCGGGCCAGGCGGAGAATATTTAAACTGTGGAACGACAGTAGTCAGTGCAGTGGTGGTGGAAAATCGGATTTACTGGGGATCGGTAGGAGACAGCAAGATTTACTTTTTTAATAAGGGACAGCTTCGGAGCATTACAAGAATGCATAATTACAATCTGAAGCTGGATGAAATGGTGCGAAACGGAACAATCAGTCAGGAAGAACGGATACGGGAAAGCCATAGAGGAGAAGCGCTGATCAGCTTTCTTGGGCTTGGTGAACTTCCTCTTATTGATGTCAATATAGAACCGCTTGTCATGGAATCAGGAGATATGCTGATCTTGTGCAGTGACGGATTGTATAAAAGTCTGGACGAACAGCAGGTGCAGGCGATCGTGGAGGAAAGCGGGGAGAATGTGCAGATTGTTTCGAAACGACTGTGCGAGGAAGCACTTCGGTTGGCCGTGAGTAAACAGGATAATACAACGGTGATCGCGATAAGCTGTCAGTGATAAAGGAGAGGAAAACGTGAAAAAATGCATGGGCTGTATGAGAGATTACAGTGAAAACAGCAGAAATTGCCCAATCTGCGGATATTCGTCAGCACAGGCAGCGGAGTGCAGAGTGAATATGCCAGATGCGCTTGAACCAGAAACAATACTGGCGGGGCGATATATTATCGGGCGGGTACTTTCGTATAGTGATTACGGGATTATCTATATTGCATGGGATGCACTTCTGCAAAAAAGAGTCACAGTAAAAGAATATTTCCCGGTGGATCTGGCTGAACGATCAGGAGAAGAACTGGTTTTTCAGTCGCCACAGAAACAAAGGATGTTTGAGACGGGAAAACAGTATTTTGAACTGGAAATTCGTAAACTGAATCATTGTCAGGATATTCCGGGAATCACGGAAGTATATCGATGCATTCAGGAAAATCATACGTCCTATCTGGTGATGGAATATCTGGAAGGAATTACATTACAGGAATATCTGGAACTGTTTCCGAAATGCAGGAAATCCGTCTTTTATCTGCTTTTTCCTGAACTGATGAAAACAATGCTCGAATTGCAGAAAAGAGGAATATGTCATGGCAATCTTTTGCCAGAACATATTTATATCACGAATATTGTTACGGAAAAGCAGACGGAGGAGAGTGTAAGGAAGCTTAAGATAAAAGCAATTGGATTTTCAGAGGCGAAAAGCAGATTTTATCGGGAAACGGGAGAGGAAAAAGAAGAATATAACAGTTCTTTTACAGCGCCGGAAGTATTGGATTCTGATAAGGTGAACGAGCAGTCAGATATGTATGCACTTGGCTGCATCGCGTTCTGGCTTCTGAGCGGAAAAGAAATTACGGAAAAAGAAAAACGGCGCGGAATAAAGCTTTCTGGAAATGCCCAAAAATATGAACGGATTGTACAATTAATGATAACTGCAGATCCGAAGAAAAGGCCGGAAGATCTGCAACAGTTAAAAAATATGTGCAGTAAAGAAGAACAAAGGAGGTTTTTTGCTGGTGGACAGGAATGAGAAACAGAATTCATATAAAAATACAGCAAATACACGGGGAGCAGGAAAACAGATCAAAAAACTTGCCCGGACGAATAAGATCATGGGAGGAATTATTGTTGTATTGCTGGCCATTGTGTGTGGCCTTGGAATTGGCTATAGCAGGCTGAATAAAGAATACAAAAAAACAATACAGCAGAATCAGGAAAACGAACAGAAAAACAAGGCGGTAGTTGAGAGCGAAACGATAGCATCCATGGAAACGCAGTCTGAAACGGAAAAAATCAGCGAGTCGTCAGAAGCGCAGACAGAAACAGAGGCAGCCACTGAAACGGAAAAAGGAACCGAAACAGAAAAGATAACCGAGACGGAGCCGCTTACAGAAACCGAAAGCGAAATGATAACAGAAGCGGCAGGCGGAGAGAATGATACGGAAAGTGCTTCTGAAACAGAAACAGATACGGCCGAGCAACTCACGCTTTCAAACTGGAGTAAAAAAAGCCGATCGGCAAAGAAAAAGCTGGAGGAACTGCTTCGCAGAGAAGGCATTGAGGCATATTACTGCATTGCTCCTTCTTCAGCGAAAAACAATGTCGAAATTTTAAGTCAGGAAAAGTCAGATGAAGCAGTTTTTGATGAAAATGTTTCAAATATCGATGATTTATCACAAAGAGAGAATCACCCGGAATTGAGCAGACTGTTTGTACTGGGAGCTTTTTATCAGAATATGCAGAATACTTATGAAGATCAGTCGAATGAGAGTCTTCAGCGACTAAATAAGAAAATGATGGGTAGAGAGGAAGGTAATCCGGAGGAAGCAGAGAAGGAAGAAATTGATTTAATAGAAAAAAATAACCCGGATAATAAAACTGGAGAAACCGTCATACTTGAGTTTATGAATACTGTGGAGGCATCGGAGAAGGAGCGTACAGAGATACAGAGTGTATCACCAGAAGAATGCATCGAATTTTTCAGAAAGTTGAAGGCTGGAACCTTAATTAAAGATGAAAAGTATCCGGAACGAGGAGAGAGGATGCAAGAAAAAATCATGCTGCCATCCGTAAATCAGAACGGGTTTTCTGATATGAATGCGATGATAGCGCAGGCAGAACAGGATGGCAACCGGATTTCCTGGGCGGGAGAAAACAAAGACGGATATCAGTATCTTGTGATGCTCACAGAAGCCACAGGAGGCTCAGCGGAGGATGGAAGTGATGAGAGTTCTTACATTTTTTATCTGAAAACGAAAAATGAAAATGGAAATGTAAAGAAATTGCTTGAGACAGTGTATCAGTGCATGACGGAATCATCCAGATCAGAAGCAGCGGCTGTATCAGAGGAAAGTACTGGTACAGAGGCGAGCCAGGCAGGATCAGAATACGATACAGCAGAGCAGGAAACAGTTTTGTCAGAAGTGCAGCAGTAGGAGCAGTTTCAGAAGCGCAGATGAAAGCTTGAGAAAAAAAGATTTCACAGAAAAAGAGAAAGTGAAAAAGAACGTGCTTTGAGGTGATGAGAGATGTATACATATGCAATGCGAAGCCGCCAGGGGGACAGAGAGTACAACGAAGACTTTATTCAGATGCGGGATTGCGAAGAGCGTGTCTTGTTTGCACTGGCGGATGGACTTGGCGGCTGCGGGCATGGAGAGATTGCTTCACGGACAGCGGTGAGCAGTGTGATTTCAAGATTTTCCTGGGAAAATGGCAGGGAAGGATTTCTGGAGCGGGCCTTTCAGGGAGCGCAGGATGCGGTGCTACTCAAGCAGAAGCTGGATCCGGAAACGAAGCGAATGAGCACTACCCTGGTATTGCTTCGCCTGGAAGAGGGAAAAGCACAGTGGGGACATATCGGAGATGCCAGACTGTATCTGTTTCGAAACGGACAGGTGGAAAAACAGACGAAAGATCACAGTGTTCCGCAGATGCTGGTACAGATGGGAGAAATCAGCCCGGAGGAAATCCGGCATCACCCGGACCGCAGCCGTCTGCTTCGTGTGATCGGGCATCCATGGGAGGAGATCCCATATGAGATATCTGATGAGCAGGAATTACAAAAAGGAGATACCTGGCTGCTGTGCAGTGATGGATTCTGGGAATATATTACAGAAGATGAGATGTGCATGACACTTCAAGGTGCAAGTGATATGTCAGACTGGCTGTTACAGATGGAAAAGCTGGTAAAAATGCATGGCGCAGGGCATGACATGGATAACTATTCTGCTATTTGTGTACAGATAAAATGAAGCAGGGGGAGTACAGATGATAGTGAAATGTACAAACGGCCATTACTATGATACGAATAAATCAAAGGAATGCCCGTACTGTATAAAAAAAGAAAGAGAACGTTCGGAGCGAATCAGCGAGCTTGGCAATCTTCCGTCGTTCGATGTGAGCTTTGGAACGGTAAACGAAGGCGTTACCGTAGCCATGACGCCGGGAGAAACTGGTGAAGTAGAGATCGGAGGCTACGGGCAGAACCATTTACAGGGAATGCGTGCGCCGGGCGATTCGGTGACCGTTGGTATTTTCAGCAAATCGACAGGAACGTCGTACATTACAGGATGGCTTGTGTGCGTGGACGGGCCGGAAAAAGGACGGGACTATCGTATTTATCATGGAATGAACTGGATTGGAAAAAGTCCGGATATGGATATCACGATACATGGAGATCAGATGATTCAAAATGAAAAGCATTGTGCCATCGTATATGACGGAAAAGGAAATAAATTTTTTCTGGCTGAAGGAAACGGCAGCCTGACTTACTTAAACGGCAGTATCCTGAACGGCAGTGCGGAATTGAAGCTTGGCGATGAAATCACGATAGGAAACTGTAAATTCGAATTTGTACCGTTTTGCAGAGAGGGACATGTATGGAACGCAGAAGAGAAAGCATAAAAGAAAAGGCAGGGCATGGGTTTGGAAGGATCATTTTGCTGCTGTGTGTATTGGTAAGTCTGTTTGGAATTTCAGTACAGGCAGCAGAGGATCACAAAATCGAGCAGGTCTACATCAATATGCCGGATGTAATTGCTTATTACCGGGCACCGGATAACAGTGGAGAAATCGAGGGATATCTCGGAGGCGAAAAGCTGCATCTTCAGGAGCTGAAAAAATTTTCAGAGACAGACGAGAGTGCAGAGTATTATATCCTTCTCGATATTTCTGCATCGATTCGAAAAAGCCGTTTTGAGGAAATACGGAGTGCGTTGACTGAATTCCTGCAAAACATGCGTGGCGATGACAGCATGGTATTGATTACATTTGGCGATGCAGTGCAGAACGTATTAAATGGTACAGAAACGAGAGATGCGGCAGCAACCACAATCAGTCAGCTTGAGAATAATAATCAGAATACGCTGCTGTTTGAAGCGATTGATGCAGCGGCAGAACAGATTGTAAAAGCCGGAGACAGCACAGAAAAAAGAAGAGTCATGGTCGTGATATCTGACGGAAAAGACTGTGCGGATGATACGAGAAGTATTGAGAGTGTCGGCAGCGGGCTGACAGCAAAAGGAATCCCTCTTTATACAATAGCGGTAGAGAATAATGAGGGAGACAGCGAAACGGAGATCAGCAATTATCAGGGAAAATTCGGAGCGTTGTCCCGCAACACAGGCGGAATTCCATGGACGGTTGGAGAGGATCGGAGTGTACTGGACGGTCTGAATCAGATTCAGGAGACTTTGTTTAACAGCTTTCGTGGAGAGTTTCAGGCAGAGAGCAACAAAGTCAGCAACAAAAAAGAAGACTTTGTACTGAAATTTGTGAATGAAAACAATCGTACTGAGACATGTTCTGTGCTTGTGAGCAGAGGTCAGGAAGATCACAATCTTCCGAAGGTGACGTCAGTAACGGTGAGCAGTACGAATTCGATTGATGTTGTTTATTCAGAAAAAGTGTTAAATGCGGCTGATACAGGGAACTATCGATTGAGCAGAGACGGAAAAGCAATTCCGGTCAGTCAGGTAGCAGTATCGCAGGAAAGTCCATACACTTATACCCTGGTGTTTGAAAATGATTTTCTGACCGGAGAATATCAGCTGAAGATCAGCGGAGTCACGGATGATTCGAATGAGCAGAATGCGCTGGCGAATCCGGAGAAAAATTTCCATATTGATGGAATTACAGAGACAGAAACTCAGAAGATGACGGAAAAGCAAACGGAAAAGCAAACCGAAAAACAAACACAGAAAGTGACGGAAAACCAGACAGAGAGTGAGACAGAAGCAGAGGAGAAAAGCTTTGCAGATCAGCTGCTGGATCACTGGTACATTATTGTGATCGCGGTAGTATTTTTGATTGCTCTTATTGCAATCATTGTGGTGTTGGTGAAAAAGAGCAAAAAACCAGAAGAACCGATGTATGAACCATCAGAACGAATTTCAGAAGTCGATATGGATCTAAGACCGGCAAACAGCAAACATCATGTGAAGGTGAATCCGATGCTTCCAAGTAAAAAGATCATCATGTGGATCAGCAATGGAATGGACGCACCGAAGGAGATGGAAGTTACCATTAACGGAAGCTGTATTGTAGGACGTTCCGGTCAGTGTGATGTCTGCTGTGATGATCCGATGATGTCAAGACAGCATTTTGCGCTTGAAGTGGAAGGCGATAATGTATTTATCACCGACCTGCAGACGCGAAACGGAACCAGTGTAAATGGCGTGTCAGTCAGGGAAAAACACCGACTGGAGTCAAGAGACGAGATAGCGGCAGGAAATTTGAAATTCCGGGTGGAATGGAGATGAGGGAGTGCCTATGGAACTGTGTGTAAGCTGTGGCGAAAGCTATGAATCCGAACGGACAGAATGTCCTTTTTGCGGATGTCCCAGGGGATGGATTCAAATACCGGAAGGGACATTGACGGAAGAGGAGACAAGAAAATACAGTCTGATCGGAGTAAAAAAAACAGAAGGTCCGGGATCGGCATATGTGATTTGGGACGATGAGGAACAGAAAAAGAAGCTGCTTCTGGTGTTGCCGCGCGGAGACGATGGCTATTGTCATTACATCGATTTGAAAACAATCCTGTCATCGCCCCTACAGAAAAAAGCAGAGTATTTTCCGGAAATATTGGTGCTGAAGTGGGATGAAGGTACGGACAGCGGCTACTATATCTGTGCACTGGATGAAGGAGTTACCTTAAGAGAAGCATTGGAGAGGGAAAAACCGCTGAATCCGGAACTGGGAGAACGGTTATCCAGAAACAGGAAGCAACTGGTGAAACAGATGGCAAAGCTTGCGCGGAAGCCGATTGAAAACTGCAGGCTGGAACCGGAGAGCGTTCTTTTTACAGAAGATGGCAGGGTAATGGAAATGAATTATGAGTTTTTGTACGGAAGTCTGTACGAAAACGATAATTTAGAAAAAACAATGCCGATTATGGCAAAGGAAGGAGGAGCAGTCAGACAGCCGAAAAAAGAGTCACTGGCAGAGTTACTGAAAAGACGGCTGTTTGGAAGAAAGTAAAATGAGGGATAAGGCTGTACTATTTCTGAGAATCAGAAAAGAAGATAAGGCAGCAGAACATGCAGACAGAAAAGGAGTGGATGAGAGTTATGTATGAAAAATTGAATGAAGAGAGAAAACTATGGAAAGTTCTTGTGTTTGGTTTCCTCACATTGGGAATTTACGGGATTATTTTCTGGTGGTATATGATTCAGGATCTGAATACGGCATGCGGCTACATGGAAAAGACAGATGATGATAAATCACCGAATTATTTAATTTTATTGCTTCTTGGAGTTGTTACATTTGGAATTTATACACATGTCTGGTATTACAAACAAGGCAATCGTGTGCGTACTGTAGGACATGCGTATGGACTTGAAATTGAGGAAAAAGGGAGTACATATGTCCTTTGGAATACGGTTGGAAGTCTGCTTGTTGGTTGTGGTCCTGTCATTTCTCTTTATTTATTTATCCATAATGTGAACAAGCTTTGCCATGAGTACAATGAAGCAAGAGAAAGAGAATTAAATGAGCATGCAGATCCGGTCAGCGATTTTGACTTCGATGACGGTGGCATTAATGGTGGAAGTAATGGAGGAGATGGCGGTTTCGGTCAGGGAACAATCGGAATTCCAGTCAGCAAAACAGGAACTCTGAAATGCATTAAGGGAGTCTATAAAGGCTCGGACATCGTATTACGTGATGGTGAAGAACTGGTTATTGGAAGAAACAGCAAGATGGCACAGCTCGTAATCAGCGACAGTGATATCAGCAGACGTCATTGCTCTATTCGTTATAGGGCATCGGACGGATATTATTATGTGACAGATTATTCGTCACTCGGAACCGTGATGAACAATTCGCAGAAGCTTGCCACGAATGTCGAGACCAGATGTCCGGTCGGAACGAAGCTGACGCTTGGAAGCGGAAATAATGAATTTATTCTTGAGTAAGAAAGAAACAATCAGGAGGAACAGAAATGAAACTTACAAAATGTGTAAACGGACATTTTTATGATGAGGAAAAATACAGCTCATGCCCGCACTGCCAGGGGGCAAGCGGCATGGATGGGTGGATGGATTCCTACGGAGCACCGGGAAGAGGCGCAGGCTCTCGTCAGGCATCAGAAAATGAGGAGACGCATGGAATTGCTATGCGTCAGCGCCCGATGAACAATAGCAATGAAGAAGGGAAGACAATCGGCCTGTTTCAGGAAATGAATAAGGCTCAGCAGTCTGTAGATGAAAATGCACCGACCGTACCATACAGTGACAACGATGGAAAGACGCAGGGAATTGTATTTGGAAACTGGGGTGAAAAACCGGAAGAAAAAAAAGAAATGAATATGAATCAGGGTACACGACCGGTAGTTGGCTGGCTGGTCTGCATTGAAGGCTCTGATTATGGAAAATCCTTTAATCTTTATGGCGGTAAGAATTTTATTGGGCGTGCAGCAGAGATGGATATTTGTCTGGCTAACGATGTTACCGTATCACGTTTCAAACATGCAACGGTTATTTACGAGCCGAAGCAGCGGGTATTTTTTGCACAGCCGGGTGAATCCCATGAACTGTTTTATGTAAATGGTTCGGTAGTGCTCGTCAATACAGAACTGAAAGATCGTGATGTGATTGCAATCGGAAGAAGTACCTTTGTATTCGTACCGTTTTGTGATCAGCGATACGGCTGGGAAAAATAAGATAATCGGAGGAAGCCATCATGGATTATGAAAAGCTGTGTATGAATTGCATGAGAGAAAAGAAGAGCCAGGCCGAAAAATGCCCGTACTGTGGATTTGATCCTAAGGAATATCGGCCAGAGTCTGCTGCGCTTCCTCCGTTTACAATTTTATCCGGGCGTTATTTACTTGGAAGAGAGATTGGGGCAGGGGGATTTGGAATTACATATCTTGCGCTTGACCTGATTCTGGAAAGACGTGTGGCAATTAAAGAATTTTTTATGCAGGATATGATGTACCGAACCAAACTTGATGCAGTCACGGTATCAACTGCAAATGGAAATGAAGAAGAAATGTATCGCAGCAGCCGGGCAAAATTTGAGAAAGAGGCCAAGATTCTGGCGCACCTCAACAATATGCCAGGTATCGTGCAGGTGTATGACTGCTTTTTGGAAAATGGAACCATCTATATCGCCATGGAGTATCTGGAAGGAAAAACGCTTGGCGAATATATAGCGAGCAAAGATGGCAGGCTGTCCGTAGAAGAAACAATCCAGATTCTTCTGCCGATCATGCAGTCACTTGAGAAAATACATAAAGAGGGAATTATTCATCGGGATATCAGTCCGGATAACATCAAATTTGCGGAGGACGGTGTCCTGAAGCTATATGATTTTGGCGGAGCGAAGCTGGAAAAAGGCGACGCAGCAAGCAAGGTTGTTTATATGAAGCCGGGATATACGCCGCTGGAACAGTATTCTGCAAATGGAAATCAGGGTCCCTGGACGGATGTCTATGCAATGGCAGCAACGATGTACTATTGCATCAGTGGAAAACGGCTGCCGGAAGCACCTGATCGAAGTGTGCGAAAAAATCAGAGCTTGTTTGAAGCGGGAAATGTGAAGGTATCCAAGCAGATAGAAAAAGTTCTTTCAAAAGCATTGGAACTTTATTACGAAGACCGATACCAGACTATGGAGGAATTCAGTAAAGCACTGCAGGAGAAAGATAACCGGAAGAAATTTGTCATTCCAGGAATTACTGTCGGGGCAGTGCTTGTAATTGGGGTATCAGGGGTACTGTTTGCAACGAGAGGAAAGCAGGATAAAAAAGGGAAGGAAATTGTTGAAGCTACAGCGATAAAAGAAACGGGAAGACAGACGGAAACAGCAAAGGCTGGTGAAACAGAAAAACAAACAGAGGCAGTTCCGGTAAAAGAAACAGGAAGGCAGACGGAAACAGCGAAGACAAAAGAATCGAAAATACAGACAGAGGAAGCAAAAGCGAAAGAGACAGAGAAGCAGACGGAGACGGCAAAAGAAACAGAAAAGCAGAAAAAAACATATCAGATAACCGTAGCTGGCGGAAGTGGAAGTGGTAAACATGCGGAAGATGATAAAATCATTTTGAAGGCGGATGATCGCACCGACGAAGGTTATGAATTTGTGTCATGGAAAATTACAACGGGAAGTGTAAAGATAGAGGATAGTACTGCGGCAAAGACAACAGCGCTCGTTTTGAACAGTGATGCGGAGATTGAAGCAGAGTATCAGGAAACAGCAGAGAAGCTGGTTGAAGACGGAGATTTGCTATTTTATGGAAAGGGAAAATATAAGGAAGCGGTAAGTAAATACCAGAAGGCGGCCGACCGGGGAAACGGAATGGCGCAGGAGCGGTTAGGACAATGTTATAAGAACGGATGGGGTGTAGCACAGAGTACAGAAAAAGCAATAGAATGGTGGACAAAGGCAGCTTACCAGGGCAATGTGATGGCTCAAAGTAATCTGGCAGGAAGCTATTTGTATGGAGATGGAGTAGAAAAAGATAGTAAAAAGGCGGCAGAATGGTTTGAAAAAGCAGCAATGCAGGGAGATGCTTATAGTCAGTATTGGCTTGGAAGAATGTATCTTGAAGGAGATGGTATAAAAAAGAATAAAGAAAAAGGAAATGCGTGGATTCAGAAAGCAGCAGAAGCAGCAGAAAATTCAGAAACAGATACATTTGTTCAGTATTTAATCGGAGAAATGTACCTTAATGGAAAAGGCGTTGAAAAGAATGAAGCACTTGGAAAAGAATTGCTTCAAAAAGCTGCGGAAGCCGGAATGGATGAAGCGCAGGAACTGCTCGATAAGTTTGCAGAGTCTGAAAATGCTATAACAGAGGAAGAAACTGAAGCAGAGACAGAAGTAGTTCCTGTTTTTGATATAGAGACAGAAAGTGAAACAGAGACAGAGCTGAATTCAGAAGTGACAAGTGAAGTAGGCTGTGAGGAAGGAAACTTTAACGACCATCGCTATATGATATTTGATAATGATAAGACATACCATGAGGCAGAAGCATATTGTGAAAGCCTTGGAGGACATCTGGCAACGATCCATAATCAGGAAGAGAACGATTACCTTTATCGCTATATGGTATCGCAGGGATATGCAAGTGCTTATTTTGGATTTTCTGATGAGGCGAATGAAGGAGAGTGGAAATGGGTAAATGGTGATTCTGTTTTTTATACAAACTGGGCGGACGGCGAGCCGAACAGCGGAAGAGATACCGAAAACTATGCGCAGTTTTATTGGGAATATCCAAATGGAAAATGGAATGACGGAAGCTTTGGACTGCTGGATGTACCAGATAGCGGAGGAAGCGCTTACATCTGCGAATGGGATACCATGGAAACAGAGACGGAATAGATAGAAATTCAGCATGACTTAAGAGGACGGATTTGCCGAAAATACACGATGAGTTTGCGGGAGGAGATAACGGTGAATTACGATAAATTGTGCATTTACTGCATGAAGGAGAAAGAAGAAAAAGAGTCGGTTTGTCCGCATTGTGGGCATACTGTTGCGGATTATAGGGGAAATGGCTATGAACTGCCTCCGTTTACTGTGCTGAACGGACGGTATCTGCTTGGACGGATGATTGGAGCAGGCGGTTTTGGCATTACCTATATTGCAATGGATCTCGTGCTGGAACGTCGTGTTGCGGTAAAAGAGTTTTTCATGCGGGATGCGATGTATCGGACGCAAGCGGCCGCGGTAACGGTATCTACGATCAATGAAGCGCAGGATGAGATGTATCGGACGAGTAAAGCAAAATTTGAGAAAGAGGCAAAAATTCTTGCCCATCTCAATAATATGCCGGGTATTGTACAGGTGCACGACTTTTTTCAGGAAAATGGAACCGCATATATCGCAATGGAATATCTTGGCGGAAGGACACTTGGTGAATATGTGAAAGAAAAGGGCGGCCGGTTATCGGTAGAGGAGACGAAGCAGATACTTTTTCCGATCATGGATTCCTTAGGCAAAATACATAAAGAGGGAATTCTTCATCGGGATATCAGCCCTGACAACATTAAATTTTCGGAAGATGGTGTGCTGAAGCTGTTTGATTTTGGTGGCGCGAAGCTGGAAAAACAGGATGGCGTCAGCAAGGTCGCATACATGAAGCCTGGATATACGCCTCTTGAGCAATACTCGGTAAACGGAAATCAGGGGCCGTGGACGGATGTCTATGCATTTGGAGCCACGATGTATTATTGCATTTGTGGTACACGACCACCGGAAGCGCCAGATCGAATGAGTGAAGACAAACTGGCATTACCGGAAAAATGTGGTGTCAAAATCTCAAAAAAAGAAGAAAGTGCATTAATGAAAGCGCTGGAACTGAGCTACAATACGCGCTATCAGACGATGGAGGAATTTAAGAAAGCGCTTGAGGAAGAGAAAAAGAGTTCCGGCCTGGTAAAGGGCGGAATTGCCGGAGTGATAGGAGCCGGGATCGTGGCGGTTCTTGTATTTGCCGGAAAAGGGGCACTGAATAAAAGGGGAGAGCAGAAAAAGGAAACTGAGAAATATCAAAGTGTTACAGAAATTTTGTCAGAGAGCGAACGTTCAGGCGATACAGAGAACATATCCGAAGCGGAGACTGCAACAGAAAAAATTACTGAGCGGGAATCTGAAACGGAATGGGCAGAAGTAACACGAAAAGAAACAGAATCCATAACGGAAATAACTGCGAAGACGGAAGCTGAAAAGGAGTCTGCATCAGGAGCGTCGGGTGAAATAGAATTTGAATCTGAGGAGAGCGAACTTTCGCAAGAAGAGCAACAGAAGGAATCAATGGCACAGCTGTTGCAGCAGTTTAATTTTTATACAGATGAGCAGTTGGATGAAATGCTGAAGAGCGACAACGTGTCTACGAAGAAAATTGCAGAGAACTGGAAGTCGGTAAAAGATCAGCTTGGCAATTTTATAAAAGTCACAAGACTGGAAAGTAGTATATCCAGAGATGGTTCTACTTATGCAGTTGCTGCTTATACGAAATATGAGAAAACAGGTGAGGCGGATGTTATTGTTACATATGAATATAACATAGAAAATGAAGAAACTGCAGTTACTTGGGATATTCCAGATTCTTTAAGCCGGTTATCTGGTCATGCGATCGGGAAAACAGTAAAAACGGAGGCATCTACGGAGAAACTTACAGAGACAGAAACTGAAACAGAAGAAATTACAGAGGCACAAACCGAAAAAGTCACAGAGCCCCCGACAGAAACTGAAACAGAAACAGAAGAAATTACAGAAGCTCCAACAGAAATCGAGACTGAAGAGGTCACAGAGCCCCCGACAGAAACTGAAACAGAAGAAATTACGGAAGCTCCGACAGAAACTGAGACTGAAGAAGCCACGGAACCGCCTGCAGAAACGGAAACTGAAACAGAGGCGCCAGCAGAACCGGAAACAACGATGGAGGATGTCGTTGATAAAGCGCTGACTGAGGCAGATGCGTTAATACAGGCAGGAAAGACGGATGAGGCGCGCAAAATTCTGATGCAGGCGTACAACACGACAAAGAGTTATAAAATTCAGGATAAGTTGGATGAAGTGACGAAATGGAATGCACCGGAAACAACGGTACAGACAGAGCCGGAGACAGAAGCAGGCTTCAAGAGCGGAATCCACAGGTACGAATATGCAATGCTGAATGGTACCTGGGAGGATGCATATCAGATCTGTAAAGCAAAAGGAGGACATCTGGTAACCTTTGAGACACAGGAAGAGTTTGATTATGTGACAAGTGATCTGGAAAGTAAAGACCAGAGAGGAAATATGTTCTATATCGGAGGAAGAAGAGATCTGTCTTCCAGCGATTACTACTGGGTAGATGCGGATAACAATTTGATCGGTGATCCTCTGAACAGTCTGACGGCATGGAATGTGAATTGCTGGCTGACAGGAGAGCCGTCTTTCCGGGATACGACACTCGGGCTGGATGAGCATGTTCTGGATATTTTTTATTATAAAGATCTTGGAAGGTGGGTATGGAACGATGTGCCAAATGATCTTTTAAGTGCGGTTTCTACATACCGTGGAAAGATCGGGTATATCTGCGAGTATGAAGATTAAAAGAAGAAATGCAGGAAAAATAAAGGTCATCTTGCTGTGCTGTATTACAGGTATGGGATTGTTTGCGGTATCACAGAAGGCGTCTGCTGCGCAGATCATACAGGGAAAGGCAGTAGGGGAAGATACACTGGCGGGAATGACACTCGAAGAAAAAGTGGCGCAGATGTTCTTTATTACTCCGGAAGCCCTGACAGGAGCGGGGCAGGTCACCGGAGCGGGAGAACTTACAGCACAGTGTTTTGCGCAGTATCCGGTAGGTGGAATCATCTATTTCAGTGGAAATCTTGAATCGGGAGAGCAAGTCTCATCCATGCTTTCAGGAATGCAGGAAATCAGCAAAGAAAGAACCGGTTTGCCGGTTTTTCTGGCAACCGATGAAGAGGGCGGAAGAGTGAGCCGATTATATGGGATTGCTTCAGATATTCCATATATAGGAGATATGTATTCTGTGGGGGCAACCGGGGATCCACAGGAGGCATATCAGGTGGGAAGCACGATTGGAAGCTATATGAAGAATCTGAATTTTAATGTGGATTTTGCACCTGTAGCGGATGTTTTCAGTAATCCGGCGAATACCGTGATTGGTGACCGCTCATTTGGCAGCGATACAGAACTTGTATCACAGATGGTGCCAATGGAAGTGCAAGGACTTCAGGATGCAGGGGTACTGGCAACGCTGAAACATTTCCCAGGTCATGGAGATACGGCAGAGGACAGCCACAGCGGGTATGCGAGCAGCTATAAGAGTCTGGAAGAACTGGAAGCGTGTGAATTTCAGCCATTTCGGGCAGGAATTGCATCGAATGTGTCATTTATTATGATGGGACATATTTCACTGCCCAATATATTGAACAGTCAGCTCCCGGCATCGCTGTCATATGAGATGGTGACAGGAATCCTGCGTCAGAAGCTGCAGTTTAACGGAATCATCATTACGGATGCCATGAATATGGGAGCGATCTCTGCAAATTATTCTTCTGGGGAGGCGGCCGTGATGGCGATAGAGGCCGGTGTGGATATGCTGCTTATGCCGGCAGATTTTCATTCAGCGTACGAAGCGGTGCTTAGTGCCGTACAGGAAGGAAGGATTTCAGAGGATCGAATTAATGAGTCGGTTCTGAGAATTATCTGGATGAAGAGAAAAATCGGATGAGAGCAATAAAGGCAGAAACACCAGTGAAAACAGAAACAAGGAAATTCTGTAAAGCAGGCAGAATCCAAAGGAGGAAAAAGCTATGGAAAGAAAGGCAGTACTGATTTATCTGAGGGATGTACGGGATCTTGAGTTTGCGAAGAGAAAGCTCTCGGAACTGTATGATCAGGAAAAGAAAAAAGTAAAGCAGAAGCTGGAATATCTGGAAACGCCGCATTATTGCGACGAAGTACAGAAAAACTGGATTCCAAGCGCGATTGCACTTGGTGTGTTCGGTGTAATGACACTGATCTGTTTTCTGATCATGCAGATGAGGTCATATACATTGGTTGATCTGATGCGTTCTACAGTTTTTAGAACATTTTTTTGGACATTGCTTATTATTTTTGTGGTACTGCTTATATTGACAATTATCGATGTGGTGAAGTCAGATCGGAGGCTTACGGAAGCAAGAGAAGCAAACGAGAGAGAGCGGGAACGGCTGGAAGAAAACGAGCCGGAGATCAGAAGAGTAAAATCCTACTGGGAAAAGCGCTCAAAGTATTTAAAAGATCAGTACAGCACAGTATGCCGACTGCTGGACAGCTACTATAGTCAGAACCTGATTGCAAAACCGTATCGAAATCTGCCATCGCTTATTTACCTGTATGATTTTATGTCTACCTCGCAGTCAACCCTGAGTGAGGCACAGTATCATGCACATTTAGAAGAAGGAATCAAAAAAATAGAAGCGAAGCTGGATACGGTAGTAAGGCAGAAAGAAAAAAATATTTTTTATCAGCGTATTTCCGAGGCGCATGACAGAGCACTGGTCAGCCAGCACAAGAGAATGATTGAGTCACTGAGAAAAACAGATCATAATAATGTCAATGTGGCAGAATATGCACAACTGTCAGATAATTATGGAGAGACCGTGGAGTTCTTCGGAAAGGCAGGATACCTGGAAGAAAAATAGGATGTTAGAGCGGTTTGCTGCTTTAGAGAACAGGAGGGAGAGAGTTAGAAATGAGTTATTTTCGAATAGGAAACGGCTATTATATTGGAACAGGCGATGAGCTTACGGTAATACTATTTATATTGGTTGGAGTTCTTGTTTTTTTAGGAGTTGGTATCTGGATTGCCTGCTACTGTATTGTAGAGAATGATAAATCTAAGCCATTGAGCAGAGCGCGAGTGAAAATTCTTGAGAAAACAGCACCTGGTCGCCATGTGGAATGGTATGTAATACAATTTGAAAACGGTGAGCGGAAAAGGATGCGGAACCTGCATTCGGAAAGACTGATTCTCACAGTCGGGGATATCGGAATTATGGAATACCGGGGCATTACGATCGAGTCATTCCGAAGGGAAAGAAGAAGCAGCTCAAGAAGATAAAGAAAAATTCTGATAGAGAAAAGCAGAAATACCGATTTTGCAAAACAGGAATTGAGACGGAGGAAGCACGACGTGAATTACGAAAACTTATGCATTTTCTGCATGAGAGAAAAAAACAGTCAGGATGAGGTATGCCCGTATTGTGGCAACTCAAATGAGACATATAAGAAAAGTGAATATGCGCTTCCTCCATTTACGGTTTTAAACGGACGCTATCTGATTGGAAAAACAATCGGAGCTGGAGGTTTTGGAATTACGTATCTTGCAATGGACCTTGTGCTGGAGCGCCGCGTCGCGATAAAAGAATTTTTTATGAACGATGCGATGTATCGCACCAAAGCTTACGCAGTGACTGTTGCTACAATAAATGAAGCACAGGAAGAGATGTATCGGACCAGCAGGAAAAGATTTGAGCGGGAAGCAAAGATTCTTGCATACCTCAACAACATGCCGGGTATCGTGCAGGTCTATGATTTTTTTTCGGAAAATGGAACCGCCTACATTGCGATGGAATATCTGGACGGAAAAACACTTGGTGAGTATGTGAGGGAAAAGGGCGGCTGTCTATCTCTGGAAGAGACGAAACAGATTCTTTATCCAATCATGAAATCATTAGATAAAATACATAAAGAAGGTATTTTGCATCGGGATGTGAGCCCTGATAATATCAAATTTTCGGAAGACGGTTCGCCGAAGCTGTTTGATTTTGGAGGGGCAAAGCTGGAGACAAATGATGACCTTAGCAAAATCGCCTACATGAAACCGGGCTATACACCGCTCGAGCAGTATTCTGTAAATGGAGATCAGGGGCCGTGGACAGATGTCTACGCGATGGGGGCGACCATCTATTATTGTATTTGCGGAAAAAAGCCACCAGAGGCACCGGAGCGAAGCTGTGGAAAAGCACCGCTTTCATTTGAAGCCGTTGGAATGAAGATATCAAAAGCAGAGGAAAATGCGCTGAGAAAGGCGATGACGCTTCGTGGTGATCTGCGCTATCAGACGATGGAAGAGTTTTGGGAGAATCTGGAGAAGGCATCCCAAAACGGGAAGGAAAATTCAGCAGGAGATTTCGAAAAAGAAGAAAAAAGAGAACAGGGAAAAGAATTTAATCAGAAGAGTTATGAAAAAAATTCGCAGAGAAATGGAGATGAAAAGCCAGAAAGGAAGGAAACAGAAGATCAGAAAAATTCGGAAGATGTTCTGAGAAAAAAGAGCCTGATCTGGATAAGTATATTAGGAATAGGAATTTTATTGTTTTATATTTTTTCGGATAATAAAATGGTGAAAGATGCTGAAACAGCAAAAGAAGCGGAAGCGATGAAAAACACTGTTTCTGATACGGTTACAACAGGAAACATGGCGTCTACAGAAAAAGCTGCTTCTAAATATAGTACGGTTGCAGAAAAAAAACAATCAGTTTTATTAGGTTATGTGGTAGTAAAAAGTGAGGATGACGAAGAGAATACGTACATGTATGCAGAGCCACATAAAAGCAGTGATGTAATCATGAAGTTGCATCCTGGTAATGTGGTGAATGTTTCTGAAATAAAATATGAAAAGAACGGAAAGTGGGCGCATGTAACGTATTTTGGCTGTACGGGCTGGGTACAACTTGATTTTTTGAAACGAGTAGGAAATATGGAAAATGAGGCAGATGAGCCTGGTACTTACTACATTTCTGTTGGAGAGACCTATTTAAGGGGCAAGAAGAGTGAAGACGGGGGAAAGATTGGAATATTTAAGTATGGAGCAATGGTAGAAGTTGATTTAATCATAGATAAATGGGTCAAAGTTTCATATGTACCGCAGGACGGATATATTTACGCATATAATGGCAGAAGCGGATACATTGATGCGTCATGCCTTGGAAGAGAGATTAAAGGAACGTATGTAATCAATACGAATACCGGTTCAGGTCTGAATATGCGGGAAAAACCATCTGTGAGTGGGGCGAAAAAAGGAAAAAGCATTCCAAATGGTACCAAACTCTTTATTACGCAGTTTCAGAACGGATGGGGAAGAACCACATATAACGGAGAAGAAGGATGGGTAATGATGAAATACCTGTACCTGGACAGTAAGGAAGAATAATTACTACTGGCAGGAACTAAAAACGGAGGAAGAAAATCATGGATTACGAAAAATTATGTATTTACTGCATGCGGGAAAAAAAGAATAAGGATGATATATGCCCTTACTGCGGCGGTTCAATGGCAAATTATAAGAAGGATGATTATGAACTTTCACCGTTTACCATTCTGAATGGCCGTTATCTGCTTGGAAGAGTGATTGGAGCTGGCGGTTTTGGAATTACCTATATTGCGCTTGATCTGGTACTGGAGCGTCGTGTTGCGGTCAAAGAATTTTTTATGGGAGAGGCGATGTACCGGACAAAGGCCTGTGCGGTGACAGTCAGTACAATCAATGAAGCGCAGGACGAAATGTACCGTAACAGTAAAGAAAAGTTTGAACGGGAAGCCAAGATTCTTGCGCATCTCAACAATATGCCTGGTATCGTGCAGGTGCATGATTTCTTTCAGGAAAACGGAACGGCTTACATTGCGATGGAGTATCTGGGAGGAAAGACACTTGGTGAGTATGTGAAGGAGAAAGGAGGACGTTTGTCTTTGGAAGAGACAAAAAAGATCCTTTTTCCGATTATGGAATCACTGGATGAGATTCATATGGAGGGAATCCTGCATCGGGATATCAGTCCGGATAATATCAAATTTTCAGAGGATGGAGCGCTGAAGCTATTTGATTTCGGAGGCGCAAAGCTGGAAAAGAAGGATGGCGTCAGCAAGGTTGTATATATGAAAGCGGGTTACTCACCGCTTGAGCAATATACAATAAACGGGAACCAGGGACCATGGACAGATGTCTATGCGATGGCAGCTACCATGTATTTCTGTATTTGCGGAAAACGGCCGCCCGAAGCACCGGATCGAAGCAGCGGAGAGCAGCTGATTCTGCCGGAAAAATACGGTATAAAAATATCAAAAAAAGAAGAAAAGGTATTAGTGAAAGCGCTGGAACTTCGTTATGATCTGCGCTATCAGACAATGGAGGAGTTTAAAGAAGAACTGGAGAAAAGCGCAGGAAATCCTAAGTGGCAGAAAATCGTGATTGCAGTCGGAGCGATAGGAATTGGTCTTGGGATTTTGGCTTTTGCGGCATTGGTCGAAAGAAGGAGCAGCGGGAAAAAGCAGGAAGTGGCTGTAATAGAAACAGAAAGTGAAAAAATTACGGAGAAGACAGAAAAAGCAGAGACAGAGAAAGCTGCCAAAGAGGCAACAGAAACTGAGACGCAGAAAGCTACGGAAAAAACCACGGAAGCCGAGACGCAGAAGGCTACAAAAAAAGCTACGGAAAAGACCACGGAAGCCGAGACACAGAAGGCCACAGAAAAAGCTACGGAAAAGATCACGGAAGCCGAGACACAGAAGGCCACAGAAAAAGCTACGGAAAAGATCACGGAAGCCGAGACACAGAAGGCTACAGAAAAAGCTACGGAAAAGATCACGGAAGCCGAGACACAGAAGGCTACTGAGAAAATAACAGAGTTGGAAACACGTAAAGCTACAGAAAAGATGACAGAGAAGGCTGCCGAAAAGGTCACCGAAAAAGCTACAGAGAAAGTAGCTGAACCTGAGACAGAAAAAATCACGGAAAAAGCAACAGAATCCGAGACGGAGAAAAAGGAAATCACTTCGTCGAAGGGCTATGCAATTATAAAGTGCGAGGACGATGAGCATTATACTTTTTTGAAGGAAGAACCGGACAAATACAGTACGACACTTTTAAATCTGCGCAAGCACAATATCGTAAATGTCGGCGAGATAAAAACGGTAGACGGAGAAAAATGGGGGTATGCGGATTACTTTGGCTGCTATGGCTGGGTGAGAATGCGCTTTCTGAAAAAAGTAGAAAAAGTTGTAAATGAATCGTATGAGCCGGGAGATTATTTTATCTGGGCAGGCGGTACCAATGTGAGAGAAAAACCGAATGCAAAGGCAGATTCACTTGGCAAGCTGGACTATGGCGCAGGCGTAAAGGTGAAGTCGATCGAAAACGGATGGGCTAAGGTAACTTATAAAGGAAAGACGGGATATATTTATGGTTCCTGCCTTTCGAAGTATACAGCCGGTATTTATGTGGTAAATACGGTGACTGATTATGGAATGCATGTCAGAGATATACCAAGTAAAGAGGACAGCAAGAAAATCATGGATATTTCAAATGGAACCGGAGTTTATATTTCGGAATTCTCAAATGGATGGGGAAAAGTAACCTATGATGGAAAACAGGGATGGGTACAGATGAGTTACCTGTATCTGTTGAGAAAAGATTCTTAAAAATTATTCTGCAAAGGAGGGGCATGTATGAAATGCAAAGTAATGTCTGCCTTATTATTAAGTGCGATTGCTGTCATTGGAGCAGACCAGATGGGGGCTGCGGCCTCTGAAAACGCAGGCTATGACTGGGTGGTGCAGCCGACAATCGAAGCGGACGATATTTATTATCTTGCAGATTATCCAAATATGCAGCATGCGCTTAATACGCTTTCGAAGCAGGCGGATAATCCAAGGGCGGTAATTGAAAAAGACGGGCAGCTTGGAATTATAGACCTGAACGGAACGATGCTGACGGAATTTGCCTATAAAGAAATGGCAGATTTTGGTGAGAATTATATGATGATTTCAACAGTCCCGCAGTATTCGGAGGACTATGGAGACTGGGATATTTACTGGCTGGCTCCAGATGGTACGATCACTGCTGATGTCGGAAACGGTGCGCTTGATTTCTCTTTGTACTATTATTATCAGGGAAGCAGACAGAGAGCAGGGAGTGGGCCGGAAGAGGCACAGGAAATCATACCGGTGCAGGAATCATCAAGCTATATCGATTACCCGACGAGTGATTTTCTGCGGGAACTGGATAACAGCAGATATGCGCTGGATAATAACGGCAGTCTGGTGACGGATTTTATTTATGATGAGTGCGGATCGCTGTCAGACGGTCTGTTTGCAGTCTGCCAGGACGGTAAATGGGGCTATGTCAATGAGCAGGGAACAGTTGTGATTCCACTGGAATATGATGCTTCCTGGAAGGAGTATCCGATTTTTAATATGTCGACGAGCAGATCCACGAATAATGTAAAGGATTACTGTTATGCTGCATCGGATGGGTATGTTGTACTGCGCAGGGGAGATGCGTGGGAACTGAGAGACACAAACGGAAATGTCGTGATTCCGGAAGGTGAGTTTGAAGCGCTCCGGCCGGTATTTGATGGCAGGTGCTGGGCAAAAAAAGATGGAAAATGGGGGGTGATTCAGGTTCCGGGAACTGGTGAAATAAAGGAAATTACGGTGATTCCAACAGATGGTTCAATTACCGGAGATCCGCAGTATGATGAGATTATCCGGAAATATTACAAAGCAGTTTCTCTGCACTGGGCTATGAGTGATTATGCTGAAAGCGGTCTTGATTATCTGGCGAGCAGCGTAGAGGATACAAGTGGCATTGGATACTATATTTCGGATCTTGATCAGAATGGAACGGAGGAGTTGCTGATTGGACCGATTGGAATAGGCGGAAACTATACGGGGATATTTTTTGATCTGTATACGTTAAAGGACGGAAATCTGGTACAGATCATTACGAGCGGGGAACGGGACCGTTATTATCTGTGTGTGGATAATACCATTGCAAATGAAGGTGCAGGAAGTGCCTGGATATCCGGCTGGACCTACTACGATCTGGTTGATGGTGAGCTTGTGATGCGGGAGCATGTTCTGGCGGATGGAGCGTATGATTCGGAAAATCCATGGTTCTATTCGACGACAGAAGAGTGGGAGGATCATTCATCGCCGATTTCAGAAGATGCGGCACAGTCCATTATAAACAGCTATCAGTATGTGGATGATCCGTATATTCCGTTATCGGTTCTGGATGGAACTGTAAGTGGATTAGATAATGAAATTGACGGTGTGTCCGAATTAAAGCAGCGCGCTTTAAATGAACTGGCCGTAGTGGAGCAGGAGTCTGCCGCGATTCAGGAAGAACTGGACAGCAATACAAGCCTGACGGAGGAAGAATACAACGAAAAACTGAGACAGCAATGTTATTTATGGAATAATGAGCTGGATGTTGTGTGGTCTTATCTGGAGAAAACGCTTTCAGCGGAAGATATGGAGACGCTCACACAGAATCAGGGAGAATGGCAGATGAATATAGATGATTCGGTGAATAAAGTCAACGCGGAGGAATCAGATAAAGCGGCAGGGATACTGGCGTTGGAGATGACAAAGGACCGAGTATATGAACTGATGGATATGCTTGTGTAAGAAGAGCAGATTATAAAGAAAAAACAGAGAAGGGGAATGGAAGAGTATGAAAAGAAAGAAAAACAAAATTTTGAAAAATCTGTTTTTGTTATGGAGTATGATCTTAGCGTTTGGTTTTAGCTTTTCGGCACTGGCGGCGCAGGAAAGTGAAGACAATGGAACGTTTGGAAGGGCAGATGTGATTTCATTAGGTGAGAAAGTGACTGGAAACGTTTCTACACCTGGTGATGAAGATTTTTTCAAATTTACAGTCAGCAAAAAAGGGAAAATTACGATTAAGGAGTATTACCTCAGGCCGTTAGATTATGATGGATTTGACAGTACCACGTTGCATTTATACGATGGAAGCCGCAGAATTATTTATGAGCAGAAGGATGGCGCTATGACAAGTCAGTCGATCAGCGTAACGCCGGGAACTTATTATGTGAGAGTTTCGCAGTGTGGAATGTATGGAAGTAAGGTTCCATATGGATTTAAGATCAGTTTTTCAGAGGGAAAAGGAACCTACCGGATAGACGACTTTTCGTCTTTTCAAAAGGCAAGGACAATCGGCGTAGGAAGTAAAGTCTATGGCAATATTGCAACATCCTCAGAGTGTGATTATTATAAATTTACTTTACCACAGGCCGGAATTGTTGATCTGACAGGTGCGCGTGCCGTGACAGGCGATAATTATCTTCTCTGGAAGTCTTGTTTGTACAATGCGAAGAAAGAGAAAATAGATGCAGGAATGGATTACAGGAATAAAGTCCGGGTTGGACTTCCGGCAGGTACTTATTATATTAAAGTAACGAGAGGGGAAAAGTGGAGTAAAAAGAAATATTATTTGATGATTGAATATAAGAAAACTAATGTATGGGAAAAAGAGTTGAACGATACGTTTGATAAAAGCACGCCAATTTCACTGAATTCTTATGTTTATGGATCTATGAATATATGGAGTGATGTTGACTGTTATACCTTTACGATGCCGGAAGATGGAATCGTAAAATTTGATTTGTCAATGGACAGAGATATATATTATGTTACATTATATAGTTCAAATTACAGACAGTCTTCTGGCCGGCTTATCAGCAGTGCAACGGACTGGGGTGACCGAGAGACGACACCAACGGTTTCATTGAAAAAAGGCAAGTATTATCTGAAGATAAATGCGGATTATTTAATGGGAGATCCGGAGTCGCCAAATTATCATTTCCGTGTTCGCACATCCGTACAGCCTGCCTCAATCAAATTAAATAAAACAAGCGTAACACTGTCGATCCCGGGTACAACGACGGCGCAGCTAAAAGCAACAGTCACAGGTGCAAGCAAAAAAGTGACCTGGAAATCGAGTAATACCAGTGTAGCTACAGTAAGCACCAGCGGAAAGGTAACAGCGAAGAAAGCAGGTACAGCGATAATTACGGCGACGGCGAACGGGAAGAGCGCGAAGTGCACGGTGACGGTGAAGGACAGCAAGACAGCAAATGCGAAAGCTGAATACTTAAAATATTTACAGCGATCAGAAAAAGTAAAAGTAAAATTTGCGATCAGGGATGTTTTTGGTGACCGAACGCCAGAACTGATTACGATACGAAGTTATGGACACAACATCAGTTACCGTCCGATTATAATACAGTGGTATGATCCATCATTTGTAGGAGAAGACGAGTATGCGGGCAGACATCACTTGCAGACGTTAAATTTGACTGGGGCTGTTGAGATTTATGTAAATAAATCAAAAAAATATTATGTAGAATATGCAAGCGGTGAATCTGGTGGATATGCTGTAAGAAAACTGCCATCCGGTGAAATAATAAAATCTTTTTGGTCTTATAGTATCGGAGGAAAAAGGTATTATAAAGCTTCTGGAACCGGCACTCAGGTGGAGTATCTGACTAAAGAGCAATGGGAAGCACAATTGAGAGAGTATATGAAAAATTGCGTTTGCTATCGTGAAGCTACTCTGGCATTATATACGAATAATGCCACAAACAGAAACCGCGTTCTTAAATAAAAATGCTAGTAATTAAAAGGGAGGGCATATGAAAAAAAGAAATGTTAAAATTATTAAAAGCTTATGTTTGGGTGTAATTGTAATTTTAGGAGCAGCAGTTTCAGCCGAAGCAGCATCTTCCGAGACGGTGTTATCGGATATCGAAACAAATTCGGAAAACACTTCTGATATCTCTGCTTATCCAGAGTACGAAGAAATTGTCCAGAAGTATTACGATGGAATCTTATCGCATTGGACAATGCAGGAATATAATGAAAATGGTCTTGCTTATATTACGTATACCATAGAAAACTTGGATGATTTTGGCTACTATATCGTCGATGTGGATGAAGATGGAACAGAAGAACTGTTTTTAGGACCGGTGAATCTGGATGGATATAAAGGAATGTTTTATGACTTGTATACCATGAAAGACGGAAAGCTTGTACAGATTATGACAAGCGGAGAACGTGACCGGTATTATTTATGCGAGGATAATGAAATTGCCAATGAAGGATCCGGCAGTGCAATGACATCCAGTTGGGCTTACTACAACTTGGTTTCCGGTGAACTGGTGATGAAAGAACATATTTTGTATGATGCATATTATGACGAGGAGAATCCGTGGTTTTATTCAACTTCGGACGAATGGGGCGACTATTCATCTCCGGTTACAGAAGAGGCTGCCCGGTCGATGATTGCCAGCCGTGAATATATGGATATTCCATATATACCATTATTGATGTTGGATGCAAATGAGCTGACATTGGATAATGAAGCCAGAGAAATTTTTGATTAGAAGAGGAAAGTTAATAGACTGGTAATTCTGGATAGAAATTGATTTAACTGAGCCGGGCAACACTATTTCTTCAAAGGCAAGAAGAAATCCACAGAGGAGTGACTCGCGTCAGGAATGGTATAAGCCATTCCTGAATAGCTGCAAAGTGATTAGCTGATTATGAAGAAATAGCAAAGCGAAGAGGAGTGCAAGTATTCGCGATACAAGGAAAAGAAGTATGTATCTACAATAGTTAGATTAAAAATACGTACTGATTTCAGAAATATTTGTAGAGAATTTGAAAAATTTTGGATTGCGGTTGGGTGATAAAAATAGCGAAAAATAAGGATGAAAAGAAATGCAGAACAGAAGAATAAGAAATATAGAAATCTTTGAAGATTCAGTGGAGTTGATGAATGAAAACACAGCCCTTCAGCGAGCAATAGAAGCTTCCATTATGAATCAGAGACTGTATCTGGAGACAGAGACGGCAGCGGTGTCGGTTCCCCACAAGAAGAAAAAGAATGTGGAAACAGTCATTTCTCAAAAGAGAAGCTTTGAAGCTGCATCCCTATATGCCAGAGCAGGGAAAAAAGTCTGTGTGCTGAACTTTGCATCCGCAGTCAATCCAGGAGGCGGTGTGACACAGGGAGCATCTGCGCAGGAGGAATGCCTGTGCAGATGCAGTACTCTGTATCCATGTCTGAATATTGAGGAGATGTGGAAAAGGTTTTATGGACCGCACCGGGCAGCAGGGAATCCGCTTTACAATGATGACTGTCTGTATACTCCGGGTGTTGTTGTGTTTAAAAGCGACGTTTCTTGCCCGGAAAGAATGGAAGAACAGGATTGGTATCAGGTAGATGTGCTTACGTGCGCAGCTCCGAATCTGCGGGAGGCGATGGTTGAGTTTGTAAATTCCAATACAGGGAAGCAATTTGGAAAATTTGAGAGAGGCAGGTTGTATCAGCTCTTTTTGCGGAGAATAGAACGGATATTCAGAATAGCAGCTGCAAATGAAGAGGATGTTTTGATTCTCGGGGCTTTTGGATGCGGAGCTTTTTGTAATCCTCCGGAAATGGTTGCAAGGGCTTTCAAGGATGTTCAGAAAAAGTATGCAGCCTATTTTGAGATGATTGAATATGCTGTGTTTTGCAGAGGAGATGAGACAAAAAATCATACCGCTTTTTGTGTGGCATTTGAGGAGTAAAAGAAGTAATTGTTACCGTGGTAAAGTGCTTAAATTCTTTCAATGAAAATAAAACAAGTCATTCTGAAAATTTTTGTCGGCATCAATGTGATGCCGATTTTTTTCGCATTTTGATGCGACTGATAAATTTGTTTTTTAATGTAGACTTCAGGTATAATCTCGAAACTTATCAGAATTACTTCTTAATGTGGGACAAATCTGTACCGGCTTTGATTTGATGATTCTGTATCAGAAAGGTAATCCGCGCCATCACTAAATGTTCCGTTCAATTCTCCGCTGACAGGATTTGTTTTGCATGGAATCCCCCATTTCGTGCCAAAAAACGACCATTGGTGCCAACTGTATTGTCTGGGATAAAAAAACAAAGTATAATTTTCTTTATATTATTTTTGAATATTACGCCGCAGCGGAATAATCAATTTTTGTGCAAAATTATCAAAAACATCGGAATTTTGTACAAAATCATCAGGATAATCAATCAAGATATCGAATGGATTGAATGGAGGAAATGTAAATGACAATCAGTAAGAAGCTTGAAGGAACAAAACTGGAACTCCTGTTGGAGGGAAGACTGGATACCACAACTTCTCCGATGCTGGAAGCAGAGCTGAAGGAGTCAATGGAAGGCATTACGGAATTGATTTTTAACTTTGAAAAATTAGATTACATATCTTCAGCGGGTCTGCGTATTCTTCTTGCTGCACAGAAGATTATGAATAAGCAGGGAAGCATGGTTGTAAAAAGCGTAAATAATGTGATTTCTGAAGTGTTTGAGGTTACCGGATTTTCAGATATTTTAACGGTCATATAAGAAAAAGATGTGTGACGCAGGCTTATTATGGTAGCAGACAGATTAGATAGAACGATATATCAGGATATTTTAAACCTGAAGGAAAAATTGGAGCAGACATTTCGGGAATGTAAGAGCGTTGTAGAAAAAAGAACATCCTATTGTATCAGGCAAAAGGAATTTCTGGTTCAGCCGTATACCGAAGGATAATACAGGAAGAACTACAGAGGAAGAGCTACAGGAGGTGGCAGTTTTGGAAAATGCAGTTTTTTCCGATCTGGCAGAGGTGGAAAGGTTAGCCATACAGGGCAGACTGCTTTCAGGATATGAGCAGCCGGTCTACCAAAAAGTAATTTCCGAAAGATGCGGACTGACGCTGTTGGATGTAGGCTGCAACAATGGGTGGAAGACGAAAACTCGTTTTTCGGATCAAAATTTCAGGAAAATTATTGGCATAGACTGTCTGAAGCCATTGGTTGAACAGGCAAAAAAAGAGCTGGAGGATAATGTGTTTTCTTTTTATCCCTGCGATGTGATGGAAGCGGATTTTACAGAAGCACTTCAGCAGATCATGCGGCAGGAATCGGTGGATGCATTTGATGTCGTCCATTGCTCGTTTATACTGATGCACACGGAAAAGCCGGAAGAGGTCTTAAAAAACCTTCGGTCTTTTCTGGCACCGGGCGGGAAGCTGATCGTGATCGAGGCGGATGACACGGAAAGTGGCATGATGCCGGATGACGAGGGGCTGTTTCAGAAATTTCTGGAACTGCTTTCTGATGATCCCTACGCAGGAAAAAGAACAATGGGGGCAGAGCTGCCGCAGCTGCTGTTAAATTGTGGATATACGAATATCAGGTGTGAATGCGCAAAGGTAGATTCGTCGGGGGACGAAAAGCAAAAAAAGGAACACATCTTTCAAACATTCTGCTCTTATTTGCAGGAGGATTTGCTGCTGCTGAAAAGGCAGGATGAAAAAAATGTTACTTATCAGCGCCATCTGGAGTGGGTGGAGGAGAATTTTGAGAGGCTTCATTGCCAGATGACAGGAGATGCGGCATCCATTTCCATGGGCGTAAAGATATATACCTGTGAAGCCTGAAAATGCGTGGCAAGGGGTGTTTGCGGATGAAACAGACAGAAAAGTAAGCTGGTTGGAGAGGAATGTAATGCAGTGAAATTATTATCGAAATTCGTATGGTCTTTGGGGGTGCTTGGGGGCGCCTTAACAGTTACGATTTCGCTGTTCAGTTATCTCTCGTCAAAGGATTATCTGGAAGCTATGTATGCCCAACGGGTAGTCAGCGGAAGTAAAAGCGTGGCAACGATGCTGGACATAGAAGAGGTACGGACGATCATTGGCACGGGCGGTGAAGACAGCAGGGCGTACAGCCGTGTGAAGGCGATGCTGAACACGATTAAAAAGGACGGCGATATCACGTATTTATCCCTGGTAATTCCGGATGAATCCAGTGTAACGTTTTATATTGATACCTGTGTGGAAGAAGCAGGGGATGATCCTGCCAATAAACAGGCATACGGAACAAGGGTGTTATATACGGACGCGGCGTACGATGAAGCGGATTTGCAGAAGTATAAGGATGTATGGGCGTTATATGCGGAAAATAAGGGGACGGATCAGCCGATTGTCACAGATAACAGTTATGGGTATAATTATACCTCTGTTTCTCCGATTCTGGATGAAAACGGTGAGGCGATCGCAGAAATACAGTATATTCTGGATATGCAGGAGGTGCGGGACCATCTGAATTCTTTTTTGTATAAGATGCTTGGCATTTCGTTCAGTATTATAGGTGCTGCATTGCTGCTGTATATGCTTCTGGTGAAGCAGATGGTACTGAATCCGTTAAAAGAACTTTCCAGATTTACAGCAGAGATTATCAAATCAGGAAATTTTGAAAAGCAGGAGATCGCAATCAACACAAAGGATGAAATAGAAGAGCTTGGAAACTCCTTTAATGTGATGGTGAAGAAGCTGGAGGCTTATATTGAAAATCTGACTTTGGTTACGGCAGAAAAGGAGCGCATCGGTGCAGAACTGAATGTTGCGACACAAATCCAGTCCTCCATGCTGCCATGCATCTTTCCGGCATTTCCGGACAGAGACGAGCTGGATATTTATGCGACAATGACACCGGCAAAGGAAGTCGGCGGCGATTTCTATGATTTTTTTATGGTAGATGAAAGACATATTGCGATTGTAATGGCGGATGTTTCGGGAAAGGGTGTTCCGGCGGCATTATTTATGGTGATCGGCAAAACACTGATCAAGGACCATACAAAGCCGGGACGCGATCTGGGAGAGGTGTTCACAGAAGTGAACAACATTTTGTGTGAGTCGAACGACAATGGCATGTTTATTACCGCATTTGAAGGAGTCCTTGATCTTGTGACCGGTGAATTCAGGTATGTAAATGCGGGACATGAGAAACCCTTTATTTACCGGAAGGGCAAGGGCTATGAGGTATATAAGGTTCGTCCGGGATTTGTTCTGGCGGGCATGGAAAATGTCAGGTATAAAGAGCAGACGCTTCAGCTTCATCCAGGCGACCGGATTTTTCAGTATACAGACGGAATCACGGAAGCAATGAATAAAGACAATCAGCTGTATGGAATGGAGAGACTGAATGATATTTTGAATCAGCAGTGTCAGACGTGCAGTCCTGAAAAAACGCTGGAGCTTGTGAAGGCAGACATTGATGCGTTTGTGCAGGGAAATGATCAGTTTGATGATATAACCATGCTGTGTCTTGCTTATACAAAAAGGATGGAGGAGTAGTCTGTGAAAGAGATAGTTGTAGATGCTAAGCTTGAAAACATAGATGTCGTGACGGAGTTTGTGAATGATTTTCTGGATCAGATAGACTGTCCGGTAAAAGCAAAGATGCAGATAGACATTGTAATTGATGAAATATTTGGCAACATCTGCCATTATGCATACGAAGACTCGGAAGGGACGGCTACGGTAAGAGTAGAGCTCCGGGACACACAAGAAGCGATCTGCCTGACCTTTATAGACAGTGGTGTGCCTTATAATCCACTGGAAGCGGAAGAACCGGATATTACCTTATCAGCGGAGAAAAGAAAAATCGGCGGACTTGGTATTTATCTGGTGAAAAAGAATATGGATGAAATAAAATATGAGTATGTGGATAAGAAGAACCGGTTATGGATGGAAAAAAAGTTGTGAGAAACGGGAGAGAGAAGGATGATTATACAGAATGACAGGCAGGAGCTTGCGAAAGCTTTACAGTATGTAGAAGACGGGCTGCAAAAATACAGCGTCAAAAGCAGAGAAGCAATCATGACGATGCTTATGGCTGAGGAAAGCCTTGTATGTCTGATGAGCCATACAAAGGAGCAGGAAAACATAGAGGTCGCATTTAAAAAGCGATTGGGTAACATTTCCTTAAATATAAGCGCACGTGGTGAAGCCTTCGATATATCCGAAGAGAATATCCTCGTCGATGATATCGATTTTGACGGAGTGGGGGACGATGCGGAAGCTATCATCCGAAATCTGATCCTGCGCTCTCAGTCAGACGTGTTTCAATACAAAAATCGAAGACATCGAAATACCATACAGCTGACCGTAAAGCGTTCGGAGCGAATGCAGTTATACCTGACGCTGGGAGCCATGGTGCTTTCTGTTTTTCTGGGGATTCTGTTCAAGCTGCTCTTATCCGCATCGGCGCAGCAGATGCTGAATGAGTATTTTCTGACGCCCGTAAAGACCATGTTTTTAAATGCACTAAAGATGATTGTTGGTCCGGTGGTGTTCTTTTCCATTGTTACGTGTCTGGCACAGTTTGACAGCATTCGGGATCTGGGAAAAATCGGTCTGAAAGTGTTTGGCATGTATCTGTTTACCACACTTCTGGCGGTGCTGGTCGGTATTGGCGTATTTGAACTGATACGGCCGGGCGATGCGTCACTTTCTCAGTATGTGACAGATGCAGCAGCTAAGACGATTGAGACGGCAGACAATACAAGTATTTCTTTGCTGGATACCGTTGTGAATATCGTACCCTCCAATATTGTAAAGCCATTTCTGGAAGCAGACATGCTGCAGATTATTTTTATGGCGATTCTCTGCGGTGTGGCGGTCGGAATGATTGGGGATTATTCAAAAAGTCTGAAAAAACTCTTTGAAGGCTTCAATCTGCTTTTTTTGAAGATCACCACTCTGATCGTAAAGGTCATCCCCTTGGCCGTATTATGTTCCATGACATCGCTCATTATGCTGACGGGAACAGAAACATTGCTGGCTATTATCAGCTTTTTTGGAACATTTGTGCTGGCATTAGCTGTTATGCTCATGGTTTATTGTGCATTAGTGTTCCTGATCACCAGACTGAATCCGCTGATCCTCTTAAAGAAGCATGCTTCGGCTATGCTGGCAAGCTTTAGTCTGGCATCATCGAATGCCGCGATGCCGTTCAATATGAAATCGTGTCAGCGCCTTGGCATCTCATCAAAAATTTATTCGTTTTCGATACCGCTTGGTGCTACGGTAAATATGGACGGATCCTGCATATACATGGCAGTGGCAGGCCTGTTTTTAGCCAGAGTTTTTGGAATTCAGATAGGATGGTCAGAATTGTTTTCTATGGTATTTTCGATTATCGTCCTTTCTATCGGAGCGCCGGGCATACCGGGAGCCGGACTGGTTTGCCTGTCTGTGCTTCTGACCCAGATCGGAGTTCCTGCAGAGGCGTTAAGCCTGGTCATGGGAATTGATTCCCTGCTGGGAATGTTCCGGACCGCTGTAAATTCAACCGGAGACGTTGCAGTATCTCTTATTGTGGCAAAATCAGAAAAGCTGATCGATACAGAAAAATATTTGCAGAAAGAGACAAGTGCATAATTTTACATTTTTTCGCATTCTCTTGAAATACCTCTTGCAATTACCGTGATAAAGTGCTAAAATCCTGTTAATGCGTTTATAAAAAATTAAGAAAGTTATAGTTTTATAATTTTTCAGGCAGCGGGATCTGGTACTTTGAAAATGTAGCGCTTCATTATTAGAAGCTCATTTTGGAAGCTTTTGTCGGCATCACCGTGATGCCGACTTTTTTTCGCATTTTGCCATAATTGATGAATTTCTTTCTCAGTTATGCTTTCCAAAAGACAAAAAAAGGAAAAGGAGACTGCAGATGTCAGATCAGAAACAGACCAGAGAGGAACTGCTGGAACGCATGCTGAAAGGATATCAGGCGTATTTTGATATTGAGCGGTATGAGGAGAGGGAGGATGATCTTCCACTTATGGCGCACTGCCGGTTTTACGTGCATTCGGAAAAATATGTGCTGGTGAAGAAGGCGAAGCTCTGGGATGCGGATAGTAACGAATATGTATACATTTTTTCCGTTCCGGAACTGACAAAGGAGATTTTCGAGCGGTGTAAGGATTATGCCTATGAAGATGGCATGAAGCTGATC
>CAKRPI010000010.1 GCA_934376945.1 uncultured Lachnospiraceae bacterium
CAGGATTCGAACCTGCGACCTCCTGGTCCCAAACCAGGCGCTCTAGCCAAACTGAGCCACACCCCGTTCTTAAGCTTTCTCGCGAACGCCTTTCGCTTGACGCAAGATGAATTATAGTATAATGTCAGAAAAATGTCAACAACTTTTTTCAACTTTTTTTATTTTTTTCTTGTTCGTCCAAAAAACGTTGAAAAACCGGCATTTAACCGAGTCAAGCCTTCCCCTGCTTCCTCCGTACTTTAAAGCTCCGGAAGCAGGGGAATGCCTGCAGCTGCCTATACCGTCACACGTCTGATATAATCATCTTTTCTTGGCTTTGCCTTCGGAAGCTCTCCATCCCGGTAGCCGAGGATGCAATGGCCGACTCCGACATAATCGCCCTCAATACCCCACTTTTTCAGCAGCTTCTTTCCTTCCTCACTGTCAAAAACCTCTTTTGCACGGTGAATCCAGCAGGAATCCACTCCTATGGAATATGCTGCATTCATCAGATTGCCCATCACAAGGCTGCCATCCTCCACGCAGGTACCGCGGTTTCGGTCTGCCAGAACAATCACTACCGTCGGTGCTCCGTAAAACGGATCCGATGTCACACCCATTACTCCTGCATTCAGCTTGGAAAGCTCTCTGATCGTCTCCTGATCCTGTACAACGACCATGATCGGAGACTGCATCCCCATCCCCGTCGGTGCATACATTCCCGCCTCCAGGATCTGCTCCAGCTCAGAATCCTTAATCTGCTCCGGACGATATTTCCGGACACTTCTGCGTTCCTTTAAGCATTTCAGTACTTCATTCATGATGACTCCTCCTTATTTTATAGTTTTGATGCCGCGCAACGTGTTTAATAAATACGGAACAGCTTTACAGCCCTCTTTATCACACGGTATTTCGGCGTCTCAAGCTCTCTCACCGCTTCCTTCAGCTTCTCCCTGATCGCTATTCCCTGCGGACAGTGTTTCTCACATCTGCCACAGCCAATGCACTGCGAGGCACTTGTCGTATCCGCACGCATCGCCGTGGACTGTACGTACTCCCACATACCGGATTTTTTGCCTTCCGCATAGCGCAGATTATAGCAGTGAAACGCCATCGGAATATCCACATGCCGCGGACATGGCATACAATAGCCGCAGCCCGTGCACGGAACCTTCATTTTTTTACGAATTTCCTCCCGCACCTGCCGAATCAGCGCCTTTTCTTTTTCACCAAACTCGTTAATACCGGCATTTTCTGCAATCCTGATATTTTCCTTCACCATATCAAGTGAATTCATGCCGGAAAGGACACACGTTACCTGGGGCTGATCCCACAGCCAGCGCAGTGCAAGCTCTGCCGGTGTCTGAAATGTTCCGCTTTCTGCAATGCATTCCTTTGCTTTTGGCGGAAGATGATTGACAAGACGTCCTCCGCGAAGCGGTTCCATGATAATAACCGGAATTCCCTTTCTTCCGGCATACTCAAGTCCTTCTCTTCCTGCCTGCGAATGCTCATCCAGGTAATTGTACTGGATCTGACAGAAATCCCAGTCATATGCATCCAGGAGCGCCCGGAAATTTTCCGAATTTCCATGATAGGAAAATCCGATGTTCCGAATCGCTCCGTTTTTCTTTTTTTCCTCGATCCAGTCTCTGATCCCGATCTGCACAAGCTTTTCCCAGGTTTTGCAGTCGTTGAGCATATGCATCAGATAATAGTCAATATAATCGGTCTGCAGTCTCTGCAGCTCTTCCTGAAACTTTTTTTCTGCCCCCGCCTTTGTTTTTATAAGGTAATGAGGCAGCTTGGTTGCCAGACAGATCTCCTCCCGGCAGTGGTTTTTTGCCAGGATCTTGCCGACTGCCTCCTCGTTGCCTGGATAAACATAGGCGGTATCCAGGTAATTGATTCCATGGCGGATGCCGTACATCAGCTCCTGCTCTGCCTTATCAAGATCGATCGATGAGCCATTTTTCGTAAAACGCATGCAGCCGTATCCGAGGATGGAAAGCTTCTTTTTGTTTCTGTCTTCTCTATACTGCATTCTCTTTCCTTTCTGCATTTGAGGTGTCTTCTGCGGTAAAGCGGACATTCGCAATCCGCTTTGCGACCTGCGTTCAAATCGTCCCACGCATCTTTGCAAGCGCCAGTGCAAAAATCTCCCGCACCACATAATGCACCTGCATCACATCATCCGATGGTGCCGGGATCAGTGAAACATCCTGATAGCCAAGCTTTTTCGCCATAAGTCCTGCCCGGTATACATGGAAATTGTTGGAAAGGATTCCCACGCGTTTGTCCCTGATCTCACGCAGTCTGCCGCAAAATTCCAGATTTTCCTTTGTCGTTGTAGAGCGTTCCTCCAGCAAAAGTCTGTCTTCGTCCACGCCGGCCTCCACAAGAAATTCTTTCATTGCCTGCGCCTCTGTGATCTCCTCTCCGGATCCCTGACCACCCGAAAGGAAAAAGAGTGTGTCCAGATTTTCTCCGGCATATTCCTCTGCACAGATCAGACGACGCTTCAGTGCCCTTGATGGTCTGGTTCCTCTTACCTGTGCACCAAGTACAATTACGTACTCCAGATCTTTCGGTGCTTCCTGCGTCATGGCCCCTATGATCCTGGCCGCAACGGCTCCCGCAAGCACAAGTCCGGCAAGAAGTCCGGCAAAAATAAGCCTTACCGCCCAGGTCGTAACCGGATGAGGATGCAATGCATTTTGCCGGATCAGCAGTCCGTATAAAAGAAAGCAGACTCCGCCCAATGCCCAGAACCATGCAAAATCCGCCCCGATTCCCGCATAGAAAATAATTACCATATAATAGATCAGGCACAGTGCCCCAAGTATGCCGCACCCTATTTCCATTTTTTCAGCCATGCGTCCTCCCTTCATTCCAAATCCAGTACATCGTTTCGTAAATAACGATACCAGCCGCGCAGGATTCGGATCGTAAAGCGAACATTCGCAATCCGCTTTGCTGCCTGCTTATTCCCCTGCACAGCCTGTCAGGGTACTTGGCTGCTTCGGACAAAAAGCGGCATACAGGCCATTCACCTGACCTATTTGCCGCTTTTCTGCTCTCTTATTATCTTCCGCAGCAATATTTATATTTTTTGCCGCTTCCGCACGGACACGGATCGTTTCTGCCGACCTTTTTGCCCTTTACAACAGTATTCATTTTCTTTGCTTCCAGATACAGCTCTCTCTTTTTCTTTGCATCAAAGATCTGGTTCCATGCCGGAAGCTCATACAGCCAGTCTGCTCTTGCATCTACCATATTCTTGTAGAGCATCTCATTATCAAAATCAAGGCTGACAACCGTATCCTCTGTCATCTCCTCGATCGGATTCGGTTTCTTCAGGCTGTCATTGATACCATCCAGAAATCCTACCATCTTCATTACCGGAATATCATACTTTTCAGCCAGCTCTTTTACTGTGCCGCTTACTGCTTCATCCGGATTTGCAAGCAGCTGCTCGTAAATCCCCTTCTCTGTAAGAAAATAATCAGACCAGAACTTCTGAAGCTGTTTTTTATCTGTCTCCTGAGAGTACGCTACATCGCGCCAATCCTGTAATAATGCCATAATTCAATACCATCCTTTTGTTTCATTTATCGTTTCATAATATCGTAACGCTTTTTCTATTATATAACACTTTGCCGGATGTGGCAAGAATATAACGTCTTAAAATTTTTCGTATAAACCATTTATGACCTTTTTATGATAACATCCTGAGATTTTTTTGATAAAAAGTAAAAAAAATTTCCTGCAGCCTTTGAACCTGTATAAATCCTGTTCTTTCGGACATACTACCATTAATCTCACAGGAAAACAATTTCTTATGAGATTTCGATACCGCCGGTGGCCGGTCCCCCCTTCGGCTACCGGACTGCTACAAATGAATACAAAAGAGAAATTTATACTACTTATCCTCCCCTTTAAGAACCGGGTCTGCAACCAATGCGGGTCCGGTTTTTTTAACCGAATCAAGCAAATAGCGAAGCGGATTGCGAATATCCGCTTGACGAAGATTACGTAAGACTCAGCGATGTCAAAACAGAGCAGATCGTATCCACATTTGCCGTGTACTCGGTTGCCGTCACACAAAGTATGTACTGTTTATCCGTAGGATGAAAAAACATGATGGCACTGCAGTCGCTCGTAGCGATTCGGTAGGAAACGCATGGAATTCCGTTAATCAAGACAATATCATCTACCTGATATCCGCCCTGGCGGATCGCTGTCGCAAGATCTTCCATCGTTGTCACCCCATCGCTTTTTGCCCATACCACTGAAACTACAGACGCGGTATCCGCTCCTGAAGTATCTCCCGCAAGATAAAGAATCCCCTGGTCCATCTGCTCCTGTGTTAATTCACACGTTCTCCATTCGCTTGGCAGATACAGTTGAAAACCATCCTCGAAAGGCACCCAGGTTCCCTCATAATTTGCCTTTTCTTGTGAAAACGTGATGACTTCATACGCGTCAGGAACTGATGTTGTTCCGCTTGTATTCCCTGCACTTCCTATTGTCCCGGTACTTCCGCCGACCGTACCGATATCTTCGACCGTTCCTCCTGCAAGATCGGAATCTCCCGTACCTTGCTGCAAAATATCATCTACCGTATCTTCAATGTCATCCACTGCCTTTTGCGTATCGGATAAAACAGACCGTGTGCTGTCCACATGCTTTTCATAATCGCTGTCTCCGCCTGCCAGAAAAGCATAGCTTCCCGCCACCTCCTCCAGACTGCTTCCCACATACATGGAAAGCTCCGGTATTTCCTTTGCGCCAAACATATACGTTTTTCCGTTTTCTGCCCGAAACAGTCTGCTGTCCCTTACCGTATAACCGCTCACTGCATAAGAATACTGGATATACGTATATTCCCTTGTTCCAAGTGTTACCGTCTCCTTTGCAGATGCAACCTGAAGATCTTCATACTCTCTGGTCATGTACTCCGTGAACTGACCGGCAAAATCATCCGATTCCATATCATAGCAGCCTATGATCACATAGGGAATGCAGCCACTCTCCTGGCTGTAAATATAGACAAAGCCATCCATCTGCCTGATTTCAACATAAGAAGACGGGATAACCGAGATTCCAAGATCATCCAGTGCAACCACATCCGAAGAATAGGAAAAATCGTTTGACGGCGTGGCAATCTGATTATTTTCTTCGCCAAGTCTTCCTAATTCCAGCTCTGCATCTGCCATAATCATACTGCCAAATAACAGGCTTGATGCAAGAACACCAAGGATCATACCTTTTTTTCTGCAAATAAGCTTCTTCATATTTTCATCCATCCTTTCTTTAACCGAATCAAACGAGTTCTGATCAGTCACAGGGCAAACTGTAAATATCCGCTCTGACCTTCCAAATCAGTTCGGATACAACTGTACAGAACCGCCTGGCTGGTCAAAGCTGCTGTCGCTGACGTAGACATTCCCGTCTGCTCCCTCGTAGACGTAATCATAAGAGGTCGGCACCTTCACGTGATCTCCGTTTGAGAGCGTATAATCATTTTGTTCAAAGATGTAATCGGAAAACTGATCCATTGTCGCATACGTATCTTCCGTCCCCATAGAAGCACTCATGCCCTCCTGACAGCTTGCTGTGATATCACTCATACTGCTGCAGCCCTGTATCCCTGCCTGAACAAGGTGATTTCTTATATCGATCAATGCCTGGGCAAACTGATCGCTGACCGTCGTATTCATTGCAAACTGCTCGTATACCTTCTTATTTGTTTCATACTCCTCTTCCGGTGTCAGCATAAAATAAGCGCAGGGGGATTCCCAGGAAATAAAAGCATGCTTCACGGAACCCATATTGTAGGCAAACTCACCATTAAAGCTCATCTGGGTTCCATCAACGACTGCAGACATAACAAGCTTAAAAGCATAACCGTTCAATCTTACCTTATATTCTCTTTCTGCCACTCCTGCATAAGTCCCATCTACCTGATATCCCGTTCCGGAAACCAGCGAAGCGGTCTGTTGATAAAGCTCGTTTGCTTTTTCATCCATCACCTTTTGAACCTCAACGGTAATATCTTTCTGCGTGCAGAATTCCAGCTGCTGTCCAGGAAGGATTGCCTTTGCCAGATAATCACAGTACGCATCCGCTGTCATAAAGCTGAGCATCGGGCACATATTCTGACTGTCAAAAACGCCGTCCTGATGTTCCTCCAGCGAATAACCGTTCTGAGAATACTCCAGTATATGCTCATAGCAAACCAGAGAATAATAGCCAAATACCGTATTTTCATCTGGACTGAGTGCAGTAAGGTATACCTGTGCCGGTGCACCAAGGCTCTGCCATTTTCCGCACCAGATTGCCTCGCCATCTACCGTATAATCGGAAGGCACATATCCCCTGGCAACCTTAAGGCCTGTGGCGGAATCTGTAATATCTGATGTCTTATATTCCTGCCAGCCCTGCGCTGGCGCTGTATTCGTCTCCACAGAAGCCTCCTGTTTTTCCGGAGTGCTTTGCCCACCAGAAATGGAAGGGATTTTTCCCGGACGACCGCTCAGGCTATTCCCATCCCCAAGCTGTGAAAATTTGTCTCCTACAGTAGATGCGGCTTCTTCCTTATCTCCAAATACCTCTCCCTCCTTCACAGCCTCTAAAGAGCCTGATGCATCAAAGGTTCCGTACCTGCCGTACCCGGTATCTGCTGCTTCCTCTTCTGCCTGCGCTGGCAAAGCATTCAGCCCCACGAGACTGCCGCTTCCAAGAAGCAGCGTTGCCGTCAGTACAAGCTTTCTTTTTAAAAGCCTCCTCTTTTTTCCTTTCATAAATATCCCCCTTTCCCGCAGTAAAGCAAATATTCGCAATCCGCTTCGCTGCCTGATTCGGTTAATATCCTGCATCACCACAGATCTCATCAATCCTGGTCTGCCAGCCATCGTCCATTTTACGGATATCTGCTGCAAACTTCAGCGCCTCATGTATTTCCCTGTATCCTGATTTCGGCGTCATCAGACGCAAAACCCCCATCCAGAGTCCAAATGCCTGATCCGCAGGCATTCCTTCTTCGCAAAGCCGGTAAGCCACATAGCCGATCAGCGAGCTGTTGATGTGTACGCCTCCATAGTCATTATCCATCCCCGGTTCTTCTGTCTCCGGGTAATAATATTTGTCATACATGGCTGATGGCTGACCATACATCCACGGATCACTCATACACCTGACTGCCTTTCCGCTGTTTTCTCCAAGAAGCCAGGTCTGATCTGTCGTTTCTCCAAGAAGCATTTCACACAGATTTCCACAGACATCGCTGATTCCCTCATTTACAGCTCCGTATTGATTCTGATACAGATTTCCGCCCGTACTGTAATCTGTGATTCCATGGGTAAATTCATGTGCTGCTACATCGATGCATTCTCCAAAATCATTGGCTGCACTTGCTGAAAAGACCGCCCACCCTGCACACATCCCAAGATAAACTGCATTATCGACCGGTTTTTTTGTGCTGTCACAGTAATCCGTGAGGATCAGCAGCGGCGTTCCAAATCCATCCACCGATGTCAGACCATAATTTTTATAGAAATCATAAACCTTGATATAGCTGTCATACACAGCCAGATAATGATCCGGCCAGCCACTGTTTGACCAGGAGGTCCATGGTACAAACTGATTGCTGAAGTTATAGGAATAATAATCTGCCAGAAAAATATGTCTGTTGACATCAGCCAGATAATACCTGCCATTTCCGTCATAAGCAACCGGCACCGAAATGGTTTTCTTTGTCCCGTCGTGAAGAGTGATCTCACCGGTATACGTATCTCCCTCCAGCCCTTCAAAGCAGGCCAGCGCCAGCTCCGTCTGCACATTATCTCCAATCACTCGTTCCTCCGGAGAGCTGACCGCCACATAAGTAAGGTAGGATCCGTCATAGGCAATCAAATGCTCCAGATACCCCTTCCCTCCATCTTCTGCCGCTCCATCCGGCAGATTCGTAAAAACAGCCCAGGCGTGATAGGCAATACCTTGAATTGTCACAGATGTCTGTCTCGTATATTCTGAATAGATTTTTATGTTTTTCCCAGCATACCAATCCTGCACGATTTTTTCTGCTTCCTGCTTCGTAACCGAGGATACCTCCTTTTGTGCAATTCCGACATTTGGTGTAAAGGAGCTTACCAGACCTGCTGTATAGCCCTCCGGATCCAGAATGATTTTCAGAGATGCATTTTCCAGAGTAAGATCACCGTACCGCTGCTTGTAGGTCAAGTATGTATATCCATACTCGTCTCTCTCCCCATATACGGCAAAGAACTCCGATCCCTTTGAAAGCCCGAGAAGATCTGCGATTCCCTGTAAAGCCTCCACTCCCTTTTCCATATCAGTCACTTTTTCATCAAAAAACCTTCCGCGGATGAAGCTTACGTATCCTTGCTCATTATAAAGAAAAACAGGCTTGTCACGGTTTAACCTATCCCACGCTTCCTTCAAAGCTTCTCCTGCCATCACGTTTGTGACATTCAGACTCCATGCAAGAAGTACGCAGATGCCTCCTTTTATTATTTTTAATTTCTTCATGATCTTTTTCCTTATCACATCACATTTCCCTTTACTTCTCATCCCGGACAGGAAGCACCATATTTTCCAACGCATACAAAAGCCTTGGATGGCGGATGATAAAATGAATCGATGGCGCTTTATTTTTGGATACCATACACCATTTTTCTTCATGACAGGTAATCTGAATATTATGAAAGCCCTTTACTTTTGTAATACGGAACTCATAATTCTCCTCTTTGGACGCATATTTCTTTGCTGCATTTATACATTCTGTATATTCCTGAAAGGTAAGTGGCACATCCTTTTCCAGAAAACATCCTGCAAGCGGAAGTGTTACCGGATATTTCCCATATTCTTCACTTGTAACCTCGGCCAGCTCATCCACTACCATACTGTGGTCAAACACCGTCTCCATTCTTTTCTTTTCCTTCTTCTGAAATACCAGAATCCTGGTATATTCCCGTTCTTCCATCTGATTTCTTTGCAAAATCTCCCTTAGCAGCAGTTGGGGAATCGCAAATAACGGCGGTGCAGCCAGAATTCTCCTCCGTCTGCCTTCTATCCTGCTGTCTCCTTCCAGGAAATCATAAAATTTTTCTTTTTTCTCCTCTCGGTAAATGTCCATAAGCGGACTGGCTTTTTTCAAAAGATACTCTGTATTCTTCCGGCAATGCTCCACCTCCTCTTTATGACTGGTGAGATAATAATGTGCATTTTCATGGTGGCCGCTAATACAGTCTCCTGTCATCGCTGCCTGTCCGGAGCTGTAATGCAGATGAGAATAGACTTTATTCTGGACTCCCTTTAAATAATAAGGAAAAATCTGTCCGGTCATATAAAGCGGAATCCAGTTTTCCAGTCCAAGCATCATATCCTTCATGGTTCGTTCCACATCATGGATAATATGTATGCAAAGCCCCTTTTTCAGCACCATTGCAAGGCCAAACATATATTTTCTGGCAAAATCCGAATCCGCAGCCATATCCTCCACCGGCATGTCACTGCATATATGTAAAGGCTCCATGGTTCTGGACAGTACTACCTGCTTCAGAAACTCAAGTTCTCCCTCTCTCATTTCCTTTAATCCGTAATAATGTCTGGAGACGGGAAGCCAAAAAGGAACCCGTGGAATTTTAACACTGTCAAAATGAATCGCCCGTATGTAATCATTCAGGTCAAATTCATCCATCTTTTGCAAAAATCCGGAAATATAATCTGGCTTTTCCAGCTCTTCCATACACAGCCAGCCATGCAGCAGGCGAAAATAATTTTCCTGACTTTCCAGTTTCTCCGGTGCAGCTCCAATCAATGAGGCAGCTTTTTTTATTTCCGCTTCACTGCTGCAGCTTCTGACTATATAGCCGCAAACAGTCTCTGTAAACAAAGCCGGATCAGACGGAACTCTTTTCCCTGTTCGGATTTTTGAGATATAAGAAGCATCATAATGTAGAGCTGCTGCCATTTTTGATACGTTGATTTCCAGTTCTCTTAGCAGCAGATCGAATTTCTGACTGTAGAAAACCTCTGCATTTTCTTCTGGAATCGTTTCCTGCAGATTTTTGAAAACCATATCCTCTTTTAAATCTGCTGTTCCCTTTTCCCGTGCTGTTTTGGCAATTCCAGCTGACAGCTTTCTCAGATATTCACTGTCTGCGCCCGGAAGACGGTCTCCCTTTCGATAGCGGCTGATAATGGTTTCTGATATACCACTGTTAACCGCAAGCTCCTTTCCACTGCATCCCAGAGTTTCAATATATGAATTTAAACATTCCTGAAATGTCACCTTATCCCACCTCCCTATATAGTCAAGTCTTTTTTCTTTGAAAACCAAAGATTTTTTAGTGTTTCGTCAATAAATATCTCTTTTCAGAATTTTACAGTTTATTCCAAGTATATCGCAAACGTCATCAACCCTCGTATTGAAAATCTACTTTTCAAAACCTTGTATTATTTACTTCAAGTATACTCTATAATTAGTCCACAGCAAAGAAATTGCCACATTTGTCTATGACAAACATGGCAATTTTGTTTTACACACGAAGCAGAGATCTGGCGCAGACCTTCGCATTCCGGCAAACCGGATCGGATGCAGTATTTTACAGGATAACCAAGGGAAGGACTTGCTTTCCGGTTCACAAGCAGATATACTGATTTTGCAGAGCAAATATTGACCGGCACACTCCGGCTCTGCAAATTTACGATAAAGATAAATAAGGAGATTATTCATGAGCGGAACATTTGATAAATTCCAGGCCATCTATCGCCGCATCCTCTCGTTCCAGAAGATTGGCACCCTGGCAAGCTGGGATCTCTACACCGCCACACCAAAACAAGGCTTTGACGGCATGTCTTCTACTATGACCTTTGCGTCAGCTGAAGCGTTTGCACTTTCCAATTCAGACGAATTTTATTCACTGGTTCAGGCCTTAAATGAACCGGAGGAATTTGATCAGCTGGGTGAGGGCTTGCGTTATACCGTCCGCCACCTCCGTGAGGAGCTGGAAAAGAGCCGCCGCATTCCTCAGGCATTTTTCGAAGAGCTTGTCAGCCTTCAGAACCAGTCCATGAAAGCATGGACGGAAGCGAAACAGACTTCTGACTTTTCATTGTTTGCACCGTATCTGGAAAAGCTTATTTCCATGATCACACAGAAGTGTGCCTACACTGATCCGGGCAAAGATACGTACGAGGTACTGCTCGACCAGTACGAAAAGGGCATGGATTCCGCTACGATCGACCGTGTTTTTGAAGAATTAAAAGAAGGGCTGCTTCCGCTGCTGAAGAAAATCCTCGCAGCTCCGCAGCCGGACAGCACCGCTTTTGAGGGCTTTTATGATATCCCGGCACAGATGAAGGTGCAGGATCTGCTGCTTACGTACATCGGTTTTTCTCTTGATGCCGGCACGACCGCAGTCAGCGAGCACCCGTTCACAACCGGTTTTTCCAGAAACGACGTCCGCATTACCAATCATTATTATGAAAACAATGCAATTTCGGCCATGTTTTCTGCCATCCATGAAGGCGGACACGGCATCTTTGAGCAGAATGTTGATCCGGCACTTGAAAACACTGAGGCCGACGACTGCCGTTATATGGGAATTCACGAAAGCCAGTCCCGCTTTTTCGAAAATGTGCTGGGACGAAACAAGAACTTCTGGATCCCGATCTACGAGCAGATCCAAACGCTTCTCCCGGAGTTTAAAAAGCATTCACTGGATGAATTCTGCCGCGAGATCAACCACGTTCAAAACAGTATGATCCGTACGGAAGCCGATGAGGTCACCTACTGTCTCCATATCATTCTCCGCTATGAAATGGAGCAGGCAATTTTCCGCGACCACGTACCGGTACATGAGCTTCCTGCCCTGTGGAATCAGAAAATGCAGGAGTACCTTCAGATCACGCCTTCCTGCGATGCAGAGGGCATTCTTCAGGACATGCACTGGTCAGACGGCTCCTTCGGCTATTTCCCGTCTTATCTGCTTGGAAGTATTTACGATGGAATGTTTCTTGAGACACTGCAGCAGGAGCTTGGAAGCATCGAAGAGCTTCTTGCTTCCGGACAGATCCATACGATTACACACTGGCTGAATAAAAACATTCACTGGTACGGATCTCTTCGCGAACCAAAGGAAGTAATCCGAAAGGTCTGCAAAAAGGAGCTGAGCGCAAAGCCGCTGCTTGATTATTTCACAGAAAAATACACGAAAATTTACCATTTATCTTAAAGCATATCATACAGCACCACCCCGGGCATTGATTCTGATGGCTGCGCTGTATACAAAAAGAGAGGTCCGCTTATACCGAACCTCTCTTTTTCTGTAAGCTTCAAGAATGCTCCTTGCATTCCCGGTCAGATACGTGCATACCAGACACGCTCCAGTGGTAAAACGGATATTCGCAATCCGCTTCGCGCACTTGAAGCATGGGAATACTTATCTGCGTTCACAATGCCGCATCACGAAACGGATATGCTCCGCACGGCTTCTCTGACCGGCAAAATCATCGCCGGCGTCACAGACAGCTCATCCACGCCCATTTTTACAAATTCTTCCGTCAGCGTCAGATCTGCTGCCAGCTCCCCGCAGATTCCCACCCAGCAGCCGCCGCGATGTCCGTTTTCCACCGTCATTCGTATCATCCGAAGCACCGCCGGATGATATGGATCAAAAAACCGTTCCAGACGCGGATTCTGCCGGTCCACTGCCAGCGTATACTGACTCAGATCATTTGTGCCGATACTGAAAAAATCCACCTCTTTGGCCAGTTCATCACTGATCAGCGCCGCTGCCGGAGTTTCGATCATTATTCCTGTTTCAATATCCCGAAACGGAATCTGCTCCGACTGCAGTTCTTTTTTTACTGTCTCGATCTGTCTTTTGATCTCCTGCACTTCCTCTACGGAAATGATCATCGGAAACATGACTGCAACCGTTCCGTAAACGCTCGCCCGATAGATTGCCCGAAGCTGTGTCCGGAAAATCTCCTGCTGCTCCAGACAGATCCGAATCGCCCGATATCCCATCGCCGGATTTTCTTCCTTTTCCAGTCCAAGATACGGTGCCTGCTTGTCCGCCCCGATATCCATCGTTCTTATGATGACCCTTTTCCCCTTCATCTTCTCTGCCACCTTCCGGTAGCTTTCGAATTGCTCCTCCTCCGTCGGCAGAGAATTTTTCTCCAGATAAAGAAACTCACTCCGGAAAAGTCCGATCCCTTCCGCATCCTGAAAAAGGGCGTCTTCTGCATCTGCTACATTTCCGATATTTGCATAAAGACGGATCTGCCTTCCATCCTGCGTGACGGTCTCCATGCCCTTTAATTTCTGCAGCTCCATTGCCGCCTTTTTTTCCCTGTTTTTGTATCTCCTCATCCGCTCCAAAGTCGGAAGATCCGGATCTACGTATAAAATCCCGCTGCTTCCATCCACAATACCGATCCTGCCATTCCATTCCCGCCTCACCTTTACGGCAGTCAGTGCCGGAATATTCATCGTTCTTGCCAGAATTGCCACATGCGAATTTACGGATCCCTTCTCCGTGACAAATGCAAGCACCTTTGCACGATCCATCTGAACCGTTTCACTCGGCATCAAATCCGTTGCCACTATAATTACAGGCTCTTCCCCCTGCTGTATTTTTTTCCCCTGGTCTGTCAGGATTCCTGCCAGACGCTGTGAAATATCACGAATGTCAGCCGAACGCGCCCGAAAATACTCATTATCCATCGCCGCAAACATTTCCGCATAATAATCGCCTGCCGCATGAACCGCATATTCCGCTCCGACATGCTCCTCTTCGATCATTCTGCGGATATAGTCATTGTAATCCGCATCCTCCATTAAAAGCTCATGCACATCGAAAATCTCTGCATCGATCTCGCCGACTTCATTTTTCACCTTCCGGATCAGTTCCTGCAGCTGCAGCTTCGCCACCGCTCTGGCATCCTCATATCTTTTCCATTCCAGTGCCGCATTGCTGATCTCTCTTTTTTTGATCTGACAGCTTTCTTTTTCATAAAACCAGATACGCCCGATTGCAATATTCGGAGAAACTGATTTACCTCTGTACTGCTCCATTTCAAAACTCCCTCTTACAAGTTCCGATAGAAAAAATCTTTTAACAGCTCCAGCATTTCCAGACTATCCGCAGTCACAGTCACTTCATCTCCCTTTTTCACTCCAAGCCCGAGCAGCGACATCAGCCGTCCTGCATCCGCTACCCGATTACCCTTTTCAACTGTAACTGCACAGTCTGATTCCTTCACAAGCCGCACCAACTGACCTGCCGGCCTTGCATGCAATCCAACGGCATCTGTGATCACGTATTGAAACTCCGCCATATATTTACTCCTTTTCCCAACAACCCGCTTCATCCGCAAAATTTGTCGCGGTATTTCTGATTCAGCCAGATGCTCATTTTCTCAAGCCCTTCTGCAGAATATTCAAAAATCTCGGATTCCTTCTGCTCTTCCGGCGTTGCTTCCCAGCAATATGGTTCCGGATACACGGAAGCCTTCATTTTTCCGTCCTCCATCATCAGCATATATCGCATTCCTCCATAAGAGCCCGCAAAACGCTCTTTACGGATCAGTTCCAGTGAAAAAATCCCTTTCAGGGATATTTCCTCCATATTTCATTTCCTCCATTTTCGATCTTTGTATCTCACTTCTTTTAAACGTTCTACGTCTTATGTATATTGTCAGCATACCATACCATGGCTCCATGCTCAAGTATTTGTTGACATTCAATCGAAACTCTGTTATATCATAGTTACTGTTCAGAGCCAACCTCCAAAATGCTTCGCATTTCGTCGGTGTGGCGTATCCGCCAAATAAAATTTCAAAAACAGGCTTAAAAACGCAAGCATTTTCCGCCTGTTTCATGAAATTTTGCTTGGCTCTGAACAGTAACATATCATATCAGATGGATGAAACTATAACTACACGCTTTTACGGCAGAATGGAGCTTTTATGAAAAAAAAGGTAATTCGTATTTTCGCTCTGATCGGAGCAGTTCTGCTTGCCGGCATGTATCTTCTGGTGCTTTACCTCGGACTGACTGCAAGTCCTGACACGCAAAACGTTCTGATGGCTGCGATTGGCTGTACCATTGTAATCCCGGTCCTGCTCTACGCAATGACGCTGATGGCACGTGTCCTGGACAACAGAACAAAGCCTGAAGACCATCCGGAAAACAAAAATAAAACAGAGTGACAAAAAACAGGACACAGCTAAATCGTGTGTCCTGTTTTTTTACAGCTCTGCTTTTTACAGCTCTGTTTTATTTTTCATTTCTGTAAATGATATCTTCTCTTCCCGGTCCGTTGGAGATCATGGTAATCGGGAATCCGATGTGCTTTTCTACAAATTCAATATACTTTCTGCAGTTTTCCGGCAGTTCCTCGTACTTTTTGATGCCGCGGATATCACATTTCCAGCCCGGAAGCTTCTCATAAACCGGTTTTGCCTTCTCAAGCAGTGCAGTTGTCGGGAAATCAGTCGTGACCTCTCCGTCAATCTCATAGCCAACGCATACCGGAATCTCATCAAGATAGCCAAGCACGTCAAGTACGGTAAAGGCTACATCCGTTGTACCCTGCAGACGGCAGCCATATTTTGATGCCACACAGTCAAACCAGCCCATACGTCTCGGACGTCCTGTAGTTGCTCCGAACTCACCGCCGTCACCGCCGCGTCTTCTCAGCTCATCTGCCTCATCGCCAAAAATCTCGCTTACAAATGCTCCTGCTCCTACTGCGCTGGAGTATGCCTTGCTTACGGTAACAATACGCTTGATCTCATACGGAGGAATACCTGCTCCGATCGCACCATAGCCTGCCAGTGTGGAAGATGAAGTAACCATCGGGTAAATTCCATGATCCGGATCCTTCAAGGAACCAAGCTGTCCCTCAAGCAGAACACTCTTTCCTTCTTTTACCGCATTGTAAAGGAAGGCAGCCGTATCTGCAACAAACGGTTTTACCATATCACGGTAGGAATGCAGCTCCTCAAGCAGTGCTTCCGGTGTCAGAGCCGGTTTATGATACAGATGCTCCAGAATCGGATTCTTCAGATCACAGATACGTTGTACCTTCTCTGCCAGCAGTTCCTCATGGAACAGCTCGCTGACCTGGAAGCCGACCTTGGAAAATTTATCAGCATAGAACGGTGCGATACCAGATTTTGTAGAACCGAAAGATTTTCCGCCAAGACGCTCTTCCTCACACTGATCGAACAGGATATGATAGGACATTACGATCTGTGCACGGTCAGAGATCAGAAGCTTCGGTGCCGGTACACCACGGTCTACGATTCCCTGTACTTCTTTTACAACAAGCGGAATATTCAGTGCAACGCCGTTTCCGATCACATTTGTGATGTGGCTGTAAAATACACCTGACGGAAGTGTGTGCAGTGCAAATTTTCCATAATTATTTACGATCGTGTGGCCTGCATTTGCACCACCCTGAAAACGAACAACGATGTCCGCTTTCTCAGCAAGCATATCGGTGATCTTGCCTTTTCCTTCGTCTCCCCAGTTTGCTCCTACTACTGCCTGTACCATGTTTTTTCCTCCTGAACTCATCCCGCGAAATATCGATTCCGACGGGTAACTGACCATATCTGATTTACTGTCTTTGCAGGAAACCCCACAACAGATTCAGTATACTACAAATTAACGTATAAGTAAAATTAATAATTATTATATTTTTTATAATCTGTCATTATATTAGCAGCAGCTCCAGAAATTTTGCGGACGCAGAGGTAAGCGGAAGCTTTTCATTTGTGACAAGCTCCATTTGCCGCGGCGGCAGCCCACTCTCAAAACGAAGTTCAAAAAGTGTTCCATTATCCAGATACGGCTGCGCAAAATCCCGCACCACACAGGCCACTCCGAGATTCCGAAGTGCAAACTGCACAATCATATCACTCGTAGCCAGCTCTATTTCCGGATGAAGTGCCGCGTCATGCGCAAGCAGAAAATCATCAACATACTGTCTCGTACTGCTGTTTTTCTCCAGACAGACGACCGGAAGCTCCCGCAGATTGCTCCATGTAAGCACCCTTTTCTCCAGTTCACAAAATCTTGTGCCGGCAACAAACACATCCTGAATCTTACGCACCGGCACAGAGCGAACTCCTTTTCTTCGGCTCAGCGGCGTCGTAACGAGTCCAAAATCAATTCGTCCTTCGCTTAAGTAATGCATCGTTTCCGGAGTCGGCCCATTCGTAACATTCAGGCGGACTCCCGGATACTGCTCATGAAACTGCTGCAAATACGGGAGCAGGTAAAACTGAAGCGTCATATCACTCGCCCCGATCCGGATCTCTCCTGTCTCCATATTCAGCATTTCAAGCACCTTGTGCTCACCGGTCTGAATTTCTTCATAGCCACGTTTTACGTAATCAAACAGGATCTCTCCGGCAGGCGTCAAATGCACACCTTTCCCGTTTCTTATAAAAAGCTCCGTTCCAAGTGCCTTTGCCAGTGCACGTATCGCCTGACTGACCGCAGGCTGCGTGACAGAAAGTGCCTCCGCAGCCTGCGTAATGCTGCCGCATTTTGCGGCATAATAAAAGAATTTGTAATATTCCAAACTGATATTCATTTCATCCGATCAGACATTGATCTCCGCTGTCACACCGAGCAGATCTTTGTATTTTTCCAGTACCGGCGCAACGACGGTATTCACAAAACGCTCCACCTGCTCTTTTGATCTGCCGACATAGCGGATCGGCTGCATGGATTTCTGCAGATCCTCAAGTGAGAGATTAAATGCCGGATCCGCAGCGATCAGCTCCAGAAGATTGTTATCCTTTCCTTCTTCCTTGACGTTGCGTCCTGCCTCCATTGAAAGCTCACGGATCTTCTCATGCAGCTCCTGACGGTCTCCGCCTGCCTTTACGGCATCCATCATGATATTCTCTGTTGCCATAAACGGAAGTTCAGCCATCATATGCTTTTCGATCACCTTCGGATAAACCTTCAGGCCGTCCGTTACATTCAGGCAAAGATCCAGAATGCCATCGATCGCAAGGAATCCCTCCGGAACGGAAAGACGCTTGTTTGCAGAGTCATCCAGGGTACGCTCAAACCACTGGCAAGCAGATGTGATTGCCGGATTCAAAGCATCGCAGATCACATAGCGGGAAAGAGATGCAATACGCTCGCTGCGCATCGGATTTCTCTTATATGCCATCGCAGAAGATCCGATCTGTGTCTTTTCAAACGGTTCTTCCACCTCTTTGAGATGCTGCAGAAGGCGGATATCGTTTGACATCTTATGTGCGCTCGCAGCGATTCCTGCAAGTACGTTGAGCACACGGGTATCTGTTTTTCTGGAATACGTCTGACCGGACACTGCGACACATGCCGTAAAGCCCATTTTTTCCGCGATCATCGGGTCAATCTTATCGATCGTCTCCTGATTTCCGTCAAAAAGCTCCAGAAAGCTTGCCTGAGTACCTGTCGTTCCTTTCGATCCGAGCAGCTTCATACCGGAAAGCACGTATTCAAGATCCTCCAGATCCATCAGAAATTCCTGTGCCCACAAGGTTGCACGCTTTCCGACGGTTGTCGGCTGTGCCGGCTGAAAATGTGTAAAGGCCAGTGTCGGCTGTGCCTCGTATTTTTTAGCAAATGCAGATAGCTGTGCAATTACATTGACCAGCTTTTTACGAACGACTTTCAGCGCCTCTGTCATGACAATAATATCCGTATTATCTCCTACATAACAGGAGGTCGCACCGAGATGAATGATCGGCTTTGCCTTCGGACACTGTACGCCGTATGCATAAACGTGTGACATAACATCATGACGGACAACCTTTTCCCGTTCCTTTGCCACTTCATAATTAATGTCATCCTTATGTGCCTTCAGTTCTTCGATCTGCTCGTCCGTGATATCAAGTCCCAGCTCCTTTTCTGTCTCTGCAAGTGCAATCCAGAGTCTTCTCCAGGTTCTAAATTTCATATCCGGTGAAAAAATGTACTGCATTTCCTTACTTGCGTACCGCTCTGAAAGCGGACTTACATATCTGTCTGTACTCATTTGCTTTTCTCCTTTTCAGCATTTCTGTCCAAACGGACCTTTTCCATTTATTGCTTCGGGAACCCGCATTTCTGCGGCCTCCCGGCTGAAACAGGCGTCCCGGCTGCGGCAGGTACTCCTGTGTCAGTGTTCATATTCTCCGCGAATATCTTCCTTTGGCGGCTCCAGCGGATATTTTCCTGTAAAACAGCCACTGCAGACCGGCAGGCCGTTTACCATCTCCGAAAGACGCTCCAGACGCAGATAACCGAGGGAATCTGCGCCGATGATACGACAGATTTCCTCAATCGTACGATTGTGTGCAATCAGCTGTTCCCGCTCCGGCACATCCGTTCCGAAGTAGCACGGATGCAGAAACGGTGGGGAGCTTACCCGCATATGAACTTCCCTTGCACCGGCCTCACGCAGCATATGCACGATCCGGTCACTCGTCGTACCGCGCACGATCGAATCATCGATCATGATCACACGCTTTCCGGCAACTGCTTCCCGCAGTACATTCAGCTTTACACGGACACTTGACTCTCTGCTGCTTTGTTTCGGCTTGATAAAGGTACGACCCACATAGCTGTTCTTGACAAAGGCCGTTCCATACGGAATCCCTGACTGCAAAGAATAGCCAAGCGCAGCTGCATTTCCGGACTCCGGCACACCTACTACAATATCAGCCTCCACAGGCGAATCTATCGCAAGAAACCGTCCTGCCTGAATTCTGGACTGATAGACGCTGATTCCATCTATATAGCTGTCCGGCCTTCCAAAATAAATATACTCGAAAATGCATCTTGCGGTTTTCTCAGGTCCATCCATCGGCAGGCACATACTCCTGTTCGACTGGATTCCATGATCCGGTGTAATCGTCACGATCTCGCCTGGTTCAATATCCCGAACAAATTCTGCTCCGATCGTGTCCAGTGCACACGTCTCTGAAGTGATAATGTAGGCATTTCCCCTTTTTCCGATACAAAGCGGCTTGAATCCATACGGATCCCTTGCTCCGATCAGCTTCCTCGGCGACATGACAACCAGAGAATAAGCACCTCTTAGCTTCTTCATCGCGTTTGCCACAGCACTTTCTACGTTTGCCGTATGCACACGCTCTCTCGCAATATGGTATGCAATAACCTCAGTATCAATTGTCGTCTGAAAAATTGCTCCATCATGCGCAAGCTCCCTGCGCAGCTCCGGTGCATTGATCAGATTGCCGTTATGCGCAAGACCAAGTGTTCCCTTAATGTAATTCAGTACGAGCGGCTGCGCATTTTCCCGCGTACTTCCGCCTGCCGTGGAATAACGCACGTGGCCAACACCAATATCCCCCTGAAGTTCCGATAAATTTTTGTCATCAAAAACTTCGTTGACCAGTCCCATTCCCTTATACGACAGTACCCTGCCCTTTGGACCCTTTGTATCGCTCACCGCAATACCACAGCTCTCCTGTCCGCGATGCTGCAGAGCAAACAGTCCATAATAAATTGTAGAAGCTACATTTTCCCCCGAAAAATCATAAATACCAAAGACTCCACATTCCTCTCTCAGCTCATCCAAGATGTCTTTTTGTTCATGAATTCCGTCGTTCATCCGTATTCGCATCCTCCCTTTTTTCACACGCAATCCAGTATACATGATTACAAATCATTGCGCAAGTTCAGATTTTTGAGGATTTTCGATACTGCTCCTTCCACTCTTCGATCACTTCCTCGCACGGACGCCCAAGCATACGCTCTTTTTCTTCCTGATACTCCTTCTCCATACACACCTTCGCATTGTGTTCCTGAATCTTCTGTACCAGATACGGATCCGCTTCCAGCTCTTTTAATTTCTTCTGATAATCCTCTTTAGAGAGAAATAACGGAAGTACGCTGATATATTTGCGGAACGTCTCTTTTGTCTTTGTGAGATGGTATGCCTCCAGAAAACACTCTGCCGCCTGGTCAAACTGAAACAATCCGGCATAGGCTGCTCCAAGATTATTCCAGATCGCACTGTAAAACTGCACGCCTAGCTTTCCGGGACTTTGCCGTTTTAAGATCTGACGGTACTCCCAGATAGCACGCGCATACATTTTTTCCTTTGTAAGATAATCCCCGCGCATCTTCTGCTTCGTATCCACAGACTGAACTTCCAGCTTTGCCAGCTCTTCCTGATACTCCCGCATCTGTGTGTTCGTCAGATAACCGGCTTCCCGGAAAATCGGAAGGATAAAAAATCCTGCTCCGTCCTTTTTCTCCAGCTGCTCATAAAGCTGACGGTAAAGCCGCGTCAGTCCAAGCTCATCCCGAAGCCAGTCTAAAAGCCGCTCATTCATCAGCGTTTCATCAATCAGACAGGCATTGTTGTACAGATAAAAGCAGAGCTCCTCCAGCGAATAGATATTTGTGCGGATATTTTCAATGTAGTATGGTTTCTTTGCCTGTGGAAGCAGACACAGATCATAGCTCATGTTTTTTCCTCCTGTTTTCTCCGAGCGTACATTCCGGGTCAGAAATAGATTTCTCTTTTCCAGGTCAGTCCGGAGGTCCGGTAGAACTCACCAAATCCAAGATCCTCAATCTCCACCACGCAGCAGCAAGCTGCCGTAAAGTAAACCGTCATCCGCAGACGCGTCGCACGGGGCGGCCGCTTCAAAAGCCCGTTCAGCCGCAGGATATGCAGCACCGGCTCTCCTCCTGTGATCGGCCGGGAGGTCAGACGTATCTCGTGTTCCCCGTCCAGAATGAATTCACACGTATGATGTGCTTCATACCAATTGACTCCGGCATTGATCAGCGGATACAGATCCTTCTTTCCGCGAATACGCATTTCCATCGCCAGGTTGACCCTGATCATGTCACGCCCGCCAAATAGAATGCCCCGGTCTGCAATCAGCCCACACCGTTCCATCGCTGCATAACAGGCTCCTCTTGAATAAAGATTTTTTCCCTGATATGCATGGCGTCTGTAGCAAAGAAATTTTATGGACTGCACCGCCCAGCTTTTGTTGAAATAAGAGCCGACCAGATAACTGACAGAAACTACTCTCCGTTCAAAGAGCTTTTTGAGCAGTTCAAAAAACAGCCGGTCACGCTCTTCATTCCATGCCTCGTCATCCATTGCTCCCCGCACAGATGCATCCATTTTCTGGCTTACAACCAGTTCTGCCCGTGCTACCGCCGGCCGCGTCGAATGATCTATATGAAGAATATATCCAAAGATTGTCTCATCTACGCATTCAATCAGCGCTGCATCATGATACCAGAGCTCTTTTTTCTGATTCACGGTATAATAATAGAAGGAGGAGAGATAATCCTGCATATAGATCTCTTTCCGGTCAATCCCGACAAGCTTTAATGCTTCCGTCAGGATACTGCTCCACCGTTTTGTAAGATCACGTACGGTCACCATCACCTTCACTTCCGCATTTTGCGTAAGAAGCTTAAGCAGCTCCAGGCAGGTCCGGAAGTAAATGGAAAGCAGCTCCTCCGGTTCATATACGATCTCTCCATCTTTTAATTCTGTCTCAGTTTCAATTTTTTCGTAGATCCCGGAAATCCGGAACTGATCCGGTGCTTCCTCTTCTGTCTGCACATCTGCATCCCACAAATGCCATTTTCCCGCCGCATCCATACGAAGTCCCATCGGAAGCAGATAATCGTCTTCCCCTGGCGTACGGCTTACTGTCAGTGGTTCCTTCACTGACTGATGAAAATACGTCATCTGTGCGTAGTCCCGGTTCAGCTCCAGACCCAGGATCAATTCATTTGATGCCTGTACCATCTTTTCAAACACCATCCTGTTTTTTCTAGTCTGCTGCATTTACTGCAAAGTAAACAATTCCTTTGTAACATATTCCATCTGCAGATAATTTTCCATTTCCTGCTGCAGCTGCTGCTGATTCTGCTGCTGCTTTTCCCTGAGCATGCGGTTGATCAGTTCATATCCGCTCCTGCCCTCCAGCTTCGCCTCGGAAAGCTTCAGCACACGCTTATCTGTCCGCTTACGTTCTCCCTGACATTCCTCTTCCAGATAGCACTCCAGCTCATCACCGTAAAACAGTGTAAACTCACGGACAAAGATCCCTTCAAAGCAATTTTTCATCGTCTCTTTCCGATATGGCAATTCGCTTCCCGCCGGACGGAAAAAGATCGTGACTGTATGTGAGGGATCACACACATATTCTGCAAATACATGCCCTTCCAGCTGGTATGGCCGCATCAGCTCCTGATCAAAGCGCAGCCAGAATGCGAAGCGCAGTCCCTTTGCACTGAATTCCTCCAGCATCCTTTCTGCAAAGGCGCGCTGCTTTTCGGTAAGCGTCACCTGAGAAGAATAGTGCTGAAGCAGTGCAAGACGGCATACCTCCTCCTGCTCTGACAGCCTGTTGTGTTCCTTCAGATAGCTGTAGTCCTTTTCCAGATACCGGAAAACGCTCTCTGCTGTTGCCATTCCTTTTACAAAATATTCGTATGCCTTCAGATTCAGATACGCACAGCAGATTCTTCTTCTGCCCATTTTTTTTGCATAAGACTCAAAGATCGGCTCAGACCCCTGTGTACCGCTTCCGGTAAAAAGAATCATCATCATGATCTTTTCCTCAAGCAGCATCGTATCCAATTCAAAGCTTCCTGCGGCCTCCCACAAACGCTTCATTTCAGCGACAGAACCTTCGTAATAAAGCAGCAGATAGCGCAGCAGCTTATCATCATATTTTCCGCTCTCAAAGCAGAAATGACAAAGATACAGCAGCATTGTATTTTCCGCAAATTCAAGCTCCAGGACCATACGGCTGCAGATCCGAACCAGCTGAAGCAGCTCAATCCCTTCAAAGCCGTAAATATCAAGCAGAGAAAATGCGTCTTTGCACATCCCCTCCTCTGCCAGCAGAGTAATAAGCGCCGCTTTATCGACCTTTATGTAATCCAGATAATCAATTTTCTCCAGAAATCCCTGCAGGGACTCTTCTCTTAAATGCTCTGTATAATAGTGCAGCACTGCCAGGCGCAGCCGGTTACGGAAATCCTCTGAAAATTCCTGCATAGAACAGCCCTGTACCAGAAACGGCAGCGTCCTTTTATTGATCAGCCCTGCTTCCAGACTGATTGCACATACGAACAGAATCATTCCCGCATGCTCGGAGGTCACACACCACTCCAGCATTTCCTTATTTTCAAACAGCTTTTTTTTGCTGCAGAAAATCTCTGCCGGATAACGCACGCCATCCGTATCCTCTACAATCACGATGCTGTCCGGATCGTATATCGCAATCTCGCACACTCCCTCCTTAAACACGGCAGAATATTCCTCTGCAAGGCGTGATGAGTGTACGGTCAGACTGCGCAGCTTCGGTGAATTTTCGGTAAACTGATACGTAAACAGCAGTCTGGCCAGCTGCTCTTTCATATTGCGCGTCATATTTTCTTTCCGGATAAAGGTCCTGTAAAGCACTGCCAGATCCTCTGTCATCCGTCCCATTTCCAGCTGATCCACTGCAAATTTCTCCATTGCGGCACGGAAGGTGCGGTATACCTGTGGATCTGTGTCCTTTTTTTCTGTGATCCGCCGGTAAATTTCCGCCCTTCTCCGATAATCAAGCGTTGTATCATAGGCAAAATACATCCGGATGATCTGCGGCATTTTCTCCGGATCAGGCTCCGGCATCGATTCCATATAATATTCGTATAATCCGGTCAGACGAAGCTGCTGCTCTACCCCTTTTTCATACCAGGCAAACGCTCTTTCGTCCCTGCGTTCCCCCTTCATCAGCTGCAGGCAGATCGCTCTTGTCAGCTCCGGGGACGGTTCCTTTTCAAATGCAGCCTCTAAAATCTCGAACAGCTGCAAAGAATACTTTCCATAATGAGAAGCAAGCACCGCAAGATGACGAACCAGCTCCACGGTCAGCACATCCTCTTTGGCTGCAAAACGCAGTACCTGCAGTTCAAATAAACTGATATGACGCATCAGAAACGGATTTTCCACCAGCACCTGATATGCTTCATAGTACAAAATCCGGCTGCGGCAGCCGTAACGAAACTGCTCTGCGGCAGCTTCATATCTGGCAGCACCATCCCGCAGCAGATTTTCCTGCAGGTAAAAAAGAATCCACTGCAGCTTCCAGTTTGTCTTATCCCGATAGAAAAGTGTCTGTATTTCCTCCTCTACCTGGTCGACATAGGACGCTTCCTGATAAAAAAACGTTGTCAGATAACGGTAAAATCCGTAACAGTCCGATGTTCGGAAGCGTTGTTTCGATGACTCCTGCGCCTCAAGCAGCTTAAGCGCCCGCTGATGCTTGCCTGATGCAAAATAAAGCTGAATCAGAAACAGATCCGCATATGGATCGGTTCCCCCCGCTCTGTGATAACTGCCGATCACCCGGATGGACTGTTCCGTCCATTCCTCCAGGTCGATCTTTTTTAAGCGGAACCGAATATACAGCCCTTCCAGTTTCTTTCGCAGGTTTTCCTGTGCCCGCCTCTGTGCCAGCTTCTGTCCCAGAACTCCCTTTGAAGCACATACACAGACAGACAGTCTCTGATACGGCGTTTCAAACAAAACTCTTGCATAATTTTTCCCGGCATGCATTTTTTGGGGATCAATTACAAGCTTCAGATCAAAGGTGCTTCCGATAAATTCATCCGTCGTAAGCATTTTTTTCTCCGGTCTTACAAAGGATGCATCCGATTCAACCGTAATTTTCTGAAAGCCCCATCCATTTCGAACCAGCTGCAGCGGCTCAGCTAAGGACTCTGAAATGTCTGTCACCTCTATCTCTGTACGATCCAAAGACAGCTGCACCGGTTCTTTCCAGCCAAATCGGCAGAAAAATTCCTCCAGCGTCTGATAGCTGAACCCATTCATGCCAAGCGCCTCATACCAGGCGTATTTTTCCGGCTCCTTTTTGAGCAGCTCTCCAAACTCCGGACGCAGAAAACAGCGGTATGCCCGCTGAAAATCTTCCTTTGCAAGAGCTGCCAGCGCCTGCCCTGACGTATCGGCCTTTGGCAGCTTGGCATCTGTTTTCTCCTGCTGCACCTCTGCTTTTTCTTCCGGCAGTATCAATGTATACGGCAAACGGTATTCTCCGATGTCACTGCAGATTGTAAAAAAGCCCTGCTCACTCGTCCCCTCCGGAAATCCGTTGCCGTCTGCCTGGTAATGGATTTCCGCACGGACTCCCTGAAATTCGATCGGCTCACACCTCATTCTCGGATTTGACGAATAAATAAATCCCCTGATCTTTCTGCCGTCGCGTCCTGCAAGTGCAAACGTTCCCCTTACTGCTTTTCCAGGAACAACCTTTATTTCAAGCTCGTCCGGCGCTATCAGAAGCTCCGGTGTCTCATATTCAAATTTTCCGTTCAATAACTGTTCGATTCTTTTTTTCAATCCGACCACCTGATTAGTTTAAAAATTTCTTTAATTCATCCATGAAGGTATTTACATCCTTGAATTCACGATAGACGGATGCGAAACGGACATATGCCACCGCATCAAGCTCTTTGAGCTTTTCCATCACGATTTCACCGATCACCTTGCTCTCCAGTTCCTTTTCTTCCCGGTTAAAAATTTCCCGTTCCACCGCATCGAGCATTTCTTTGATCTTCTGGATCGGCGTCGGGCGCTTATAGCATGCACGCATCACTCCGTCCTCGATCTTTCTTCTGTCATACTGCTCTCTTGTCTGATCCTTTTTAATCACTACCAGTGGAATTGTCTCTACTTTTTCATATGTAGTAAATCGTCTGCCACACGCATCACACAGTCTGCGCCTGCGAATGGAACTGTTGTCATCAGCCGGTCTGGAATCCACCACTCTTGTATCATCCTGATTACAAAACGGACATTTCATCGGTTTTCCTCCTCATCCTGTCAGGTAAAGCGGACACTCCCTCATTCCATCCGCTGTGTGCTGATTTTCTTCTATCACTGAGTATAACCAAAACATGAAACACTGTCAATCAGGAAAAGCACCTCGCATATATTATAGAAAAGAGGCTGTGGAGCACTGTATGGGAGAAAAAGATTGCCATCGGCCGGGCCGTCCCACGAACCCGAATCCGCATCCGATCAGGCTTTGCTCACTTCGGCAAAAAGAAGTGATCAATATACGCACCTGCCGCTCCATGGGCTGTATCAGTGATCTCGAAATCGACTGCTGCACCGGATGTATCCTTTCGCTCATCGTTCCGGGACCCGGAAAATTATGCTGGTTTCTCGGACGGGATTTTGAATTTTTTATTCCATGGCGGTGCGTGGTCCAGATCGGCGCGGATATCATTCTTGTCGATATCGATGAAGAAAAATGCAAAAAAAAGTGTGGATGAGCCGATGGTCACCCACATTTTTTTCAGGCACGCAGATAGTTGCGCATACTTTTTAACGCATTCTTTTCCAGACGACTCACCTGCGCCTGCGAAATCCCGATCTCACTTGCCACCTCCATCTGCGTTTTTCCTTCATAAAACCGCAGCTCAATAATATGACGTTCTCTTTCATCAAGCCGTTTCATCGCCTCTCCAAGTGAAATCGATTCCACCCAGTTTTCTTCTTTGTTTTTCCGGTCACTGATCTGATCCATTACGTACAGGGTATCTCCTCCTTCTGTATAAACCGGATCATACAGACTTACCGGGCTTTGGATCGCGTCCATCGCATACGTAATCTCTTCCTTTGAAATACCGATCTCGCCTGCTATTTCTTCAATCGTCGGCTCCTTCAAATGGAGCTTTGTATAATTTTCCTTTGCATAAATCGCTTTGTATGCCGTATCCCTCAGGGACCGGCTGACACGAATGGAATTATTATCCCTTAAGTACCTGCGAATTTCCCCGATAATCATCGGCACCGCATACGTCGAAAATTTCACCTGCAGCCCGGTATCAAAATTATCGATTGCCTTCATCAGCCCGATACAACCGATCTGAAACAGGTCATCCGCATTCTCACTGCTTCCTGAAAAACGTTTGATCACGCTGAGCACAAGCCTTAAATTTCCTTTTATATACAGTTCTCTTGCCTTTTCATCTCCTGCCTGGATCCGCTCAAACAGGAAGTCCTTCTCCTCTGCCGTCAGAACCGGAAGCTTTGAAGTATTGACTCCGCATATTTCCACTTTATTAAGCGCCATGTGAATCATCCTCCTGATATTTTCATCGGAGCCAAAGCAGCCATTTTCTGTCCGCTTTGGTCTTGCCTATAGCAATCCTCGTAAATAATGCATTTAAGACAGTTCAGCAAAGTGCGAAAGACAAGGAAGATATCTGCAGGCGTGCAGACGCACGGCAAAGATATCTGACGCAGGATTTCACACTCTGATGGGCTGGATTAAGATGCATTATTTTAGGGGATTGCTATAAATTAAATGATTCACATTTTCATTCCCGCCTATACACCTTGCGGAAAAATTTCAGAAACTTTTCCTCCTTGACAGCTTCCTAACTTCTAGGAATCTTTTTGTGCTTACTTTTATGAGAAGTTTTTTGTCAGCGGCGCATCTCTTGCAGAAAGCTTTTTTACACGCTTCTGGAATTTCTTCATATCCTTATACGCGGGCTTCTATCTCCCTGCGCAGCCTCCTTATGATCCGCTTTTCAAGCCGTGAAATATACGACTGAGAAATACCGAGAAGATCCGCTACCTCTTTCTGTGTTTTTTCCTCTCCGTTCTTTGTATTGATTCCAAAACGCAGCTGCACGATCCTCTGCTCCCGTCCGGAAAGCTTTTTAATCGCCCCCTGCAGCACCTGATATTCTGCCTCCGTCTCCATATCACGGTAAATCACGTCCTCATCCGTTCCGAGAATATCAGAGAGAAGCAGCTCATTCCCGTCCCAGTCCACATTGAGCGGCTCATCAATTGAAACCTCCAGCTTCGTTTTGCTGCTGCGGCGCAGATACATCAGAATCTCGTTTTCGATACAGCGTGATGCGTACGTAGCAAGCTTAATCTTTTTTTCCGGATTAAAGGTATTGATCGCTTTGATCAATCCGATCGTCCCGATCGAGATCAGATCCTCCACCCCAACTCCCGTATTATCAAATTTTTTCGCTATGTATACTACCAGCCGAAGATTCCGCTCAATCAGCATGCTTCGCGCCTTTGCTTCTCCTTCCCTTCCAAGCATTGCAAGCAGTTCCTGCTCCTGCTCTGAAGTCAGCGGTGGAGGAAGCACCTCTGTTCCGCCGATATAGTGCACTTCATTTGTCCGATGAAACAGCACATCCCCAAATCCTGCAGCCATCTTCAACTGAAAATACTGTGGCATCGCAACCTTTACTATCATATACCGCCCCTCCTGTCTGTGCAGCTTTCACTGTATCCCCTGCCTGGTATGCTGCGGATGCAGAAGGATCTGATACGTTTCGTCCCCACTCAGCCCATTCCCGCTGATCGCAAGGATCGGATTCTTAATGCGAAAGACCCCTTCCTGAGTCTTAATCTGCATTTCATCTGCCCGAAACGCACGCATCCACCCCTGTTTCCGCCCGATCGAACGATACGGGATCAGGTAAAACCCTCTGCGTTCTTCCCAGCCGTCCGTCAGAAGCTTTTCGGCTGATTTCTGTTCAAGAATACTCACCGGACTTCTGCCAAGCGGTTCCCGCAAACTGTTTCCCGTATCTACGATTCCTTTTACCGTCAGGAGTCTTTTCTCCCATATGACCGTTACTTCTGCCTCCCGTTCTCTTTGAAGCTTGCGCGTCTGTCCCCTTTTCCATATCTTCCACAGAAAAAATCCGGCGCCGCAGCTTCCGGCCGCAACCGGTATACCGGTCATCTCCACGGCCGCCTCCAGCGTACCCCCAAAGCAAACGGTCACAAACAGCAGCCCTGCCAGGCTTCCCGGAATATCCTTCCACTTTCTTCCTGAAATCGTAAGACTTCCGGTCATCAGAGAACAAAAAGCTCCTATCCAGAAACTGCCTGCACAAAGAAAACCCGTCATCATCCCCGCCCCGATCACGCTTCCTGCTCCCAATCGAAGAAAGGACCGGTCTCTTCCGACTGCTTTTGATGTCAGCAGCAGCAAAAGCCCCTGCGTAATAACCTGTTCCAGAAAAAACTGATCTATGTAGAATTCATAATACAAAAAACACCCCCCGCAGCTGCAGCATGGCATCAGTATACTCTGCGGGTGGTGTTTATTTTGTCAAAAACGGGAAACAACTCCGTTTTTTTCATCTTCAAATTGCGACATCTTTCGGAAAATCAGTGAAGCGGATTGCAAATATCTGCCCGAATCCTATGGACCGCTGCTTCTTTATTTCAGCAGATCCAAACGGACCAGTTTGACTCCATGAACCGGAATGACTGCCGTCAGTGCCTGATCCTGTGCGCCTTCCTTTTTCTGGCTCCACAAATCCGTCACCTCATACGTACCTTCCAGACCAAGCTTTGAAAAGCTGACGGAAAAGGTATCCGGCCAACCGACAATATTGAACATTGCCACATACCTTTCGCCGTTCTCCCCTTCTGACTGCCATACAATCAGATCGCCGGTACGCAGCACCTGATGTGCCCCATGACTGTGCTTTGTCAGCCCAAGCACCGCATCATTCGTCAGAAGACTCATTGTCCATTCATCCATATCCGTCAGTTCACAGCCCAGCATCAGCGGTGAACGAAACAGACACCACAGCGAAAACAGCGTCCGTTGTTCTTCCTTCGTCAGTCTTGTCTGGCGTTCACTCAGTCCGTGCTCACAGCCGCGCACAGAAAGGCGGCCGACAGGAATCATATCACAGTCTGGGTAACAGCCTTCTGATACATACGGGCTCCATGTATCACAACGCGTAAACATTTCCATAATATTGCTCCAGGAATCCCAGAGGTCATTTGTGATTCGCCACATATTTGCATTTTCACGCAAATGCTGCGCTTTCTCCACCATCGCCGGTCCCGGAGAAAGGCTCAGGACAATTGCCCGTCCGCTGCGGTCGATCGCATTTCGGAGCAGTTCGATCTCATCTCCTCCATAAGAAATCATCGACTCATCACCCGGCTGTATGTATTTCACACAGATATCATCCACTTTAATAAAGTCCACACCCCACGATGCATACAGTTCAATAATTGAATCATAATAGGCCTGTGCACCCGGTCTTGCAGCATCGACGCCGTACATATCTGTATTCCAGCAGCATATGGAGGAAGGATGTGCCACCTGCCGTGCCGTATAGCCCGTTCCCTTTACCGGTGTATTCTGAAAAACTGCCTGCCGCGGAATCCCACGCATAATATGAATCCCGAATTTCAGGCCTTTGCTATGAATGTAGTCCGCAATCGGTCCGAATCCCCTTCCATCTGCTGCAGACGGGAAACGGTTGACAGCCGGAACCAGTCGGCCGTATTCGTCCATGCAAAGATCCGCAAACTGATGGTAATGGCTGCTGTCGGCCGTCGGCTCATACCACTGAATATCGCAGACAATATATTCCCAGCCATGTTCCTTCAAATGCTCTGCCACAAAATCAGCATTCTGGATCAGCTCTTTTTCCGTTACCGATGCCCCATAGCAATCCCAGCTGTTCCATCCCATCGGCGGATACGGCGCAAATGCGTTTTTATTTGTTTTCATCTGAACTCTCCTTTTCATGCAAGTATCCTTGTTTCACTTTCAGGGCTTATTATAGCTGCTTTCAAAACGAATTGAGGAACATTTTATCCCTGCTGATCAAAAAAGAAAGAAATCGTCGCATTTATTTTTTCCTGTGCTTTTCTTTTTTTATGGATTCCGTTATAATCCGTTATAATAGGATACCCGAACAAGAGCCTGAAACTACGCTGTGCTTGCGCAGGAATTAATGACCCACCCCGTATGAGCATAAACGTGTTCGAGGCTTCTGAGGCGTACGCGATACGTACGTTGATAACAGCATTATGATGAAAGCATTCTAAAGAAAGAGAGGATCTCTTATGGCTCATCCAGACTCCGATTTTAAAAATCGTTACGTTTTTATTACTGCCTACTACGCCCTTTCCCTTCAGGAATATCATATGGATCTGCATGCGCATTCAAGTGCCGAGATTATGTATGTAACCGGCGGAAGCTGTCTCGTATCCGGAAGTGATTTTTCTGCTGCACTGTCGGCAAACGAATTTATTTTTCTGCCGTCCGGAGTACTTCACCGCCTTACGGTCACGCCGGAGCATCCCTGCACAATTCTCAATCTCGAATTTCGAATCCAGTCAGAAAAAACTTTTCTTCCTCTGCACGAACTTCTCACCAACTGTCCGGCACTGCTTCCATGGCTTACACGTTGCTCCTGCGCAGCCGCCCAGGAACAGCGGGCACTTGGATATGCCATGAAAGACCTTATCTCACAGCTGCAGCGCAAAGAAGATTCACCTTATCTGCTCCGGCTGCTTTTTTACCGTGTCATGCTGGAGCTGCTCTACTGCATGACCCATGACCGAAAAATGGCCGGTACACTTTACATCCAGAAAGCCTGTTCTTATATTGAGCAGAATCTTTCCCAAGAACTGAGCATTCCTGCGATCGCTTCTTATACCGGTGTCAACAAATCATATCTTCAGCTGCTTTTTTCACGGCTGCTCGGCTGTTCCATCGGAAACTATATTACTCAAAAACGACTGGAGCTTGCGACCTTTCTGCTCACAAACAGTTCACTCTCCGTTACTGACATTGCATTTTCCTCCGGCTACAACAGCCGACAGCACTTTACACATGCATTTGAAAAAGCCTTCCATCTAAGCCCTTCTGCCTACCGCAGGCTCCACTGTCGCTCCCTTCTTCCTGACACAGAAGAATCACAGTGTCTCTTTAATGAAAATGGAGAAGAACTCCGGCGGTCGATGTACTGAAAAAAAGATTCCGTTTCCACATGCTGTATCACTACAGTTCCGGAAAACGGAATCTTTTTTGAAATTCTGTCTTTCTGAAAATTCTCTGTTGTATTTTATCGGCTTACAGCGCTTTGAAGATTTGCTTTGCGCAGTGCCGGCCGAAGTGCCAGATATACAGCAGTCGCAACAATTACGGAGGTTACCGCATTGATGGAAGTCGCCGTAATATTCCAGGCAAGCGTTACATCTGCTGCTGCCTTTCCAAGAATGACTCTTTTGTAAACATACCCAAACAGCGGATCAAAGATTACATTGAAGCCAAGTCCGCAGATGGATGCGATCACGGTCCATCTTGCCACTTTTCCTGTATCATTCGTTTCATTGATCTTTCCGATTTTGTGTGCTACCAGTCCTGTGATCAGACCGATGCAGAATTTCAGGATAAATGTCTTCGGTGCATATACCACATAAACCGGATCCAGCAGATCACCGATCGTCATACCAACTGCGCCGCCAATGCCGCCCCAGACACCGCCGAGAACCAATGCGCCCAATACGCAGACTGCATTACCAAGATGAATGGAGGTAGCATCGCCTCCCGGAAGCGGAATTTTGATCTGCAGGAATGTAAATACAACGTACGACAATGCCGCAAACATACCTGTCATGACTACCTTTTGCATATTTCTCTTTTCCATAATCTTACTCCTCCTCTGAAATTTATGGATTGAGTATACTCTCCCCTTCCACTTTTTGATAGTATCAGTTTGGTATTATTTCAAAGGTTCAGATGAATCAGGTCAGGCAGGTCAGATATTGCCATTTGTAAAGCGGACATTCGCAGTCGCTTCGCGACCTGTGCGTTCAAACAAAACGGTGTATTTACCGCATGAAACCACAGAAAAAAGCAGCATTCTGACCTTACTATGCCAGAATGCTGCCTGATTATTTTCTTTTTCGCTTTTTCTCTTTCGCTTTTTCTTTTTAGCTTCTTCTTAAGAAATCCGGAATCTGGATATCCTTCTCCTGCACCTTGCTCGACGGTGTCCGCGTTGTGTTGAGCTGCGGCGCCACACGCTGTGTGGTCGGTGCGGAAACG
>CAKRPI010000011.1 GCA_934376945.1 uncultured Lachnospiraceae bacterium
GTTCATACCCGTAGTGTCGAGAGTTCGAATCTCCCTTCCGCTACTGCAAAGCCCGCAATTAAGTTTGCGGGCTTTTATGTTACCCGAAAATAAATTGTTCACAGTTAACTGAAATTTCATGCAATTTAACCGAGTCAGGCAAGTCCCCTGCAGGGTTGCGCAGAGCAATAAGCAGTGGGTAGGGAGTTGCTTGTATCAGGAGTGGTACAAGCAACTCCTGATAAGCTGCAAAGCAGGATAGTTACTGGGAGCATTACAAGGATTCAGATACAGTCTGAGAGAAAGGCGGCAATGAAAATGCGAATCGGGATGGGATACGATGTACACCGGCTGGTAGAAGGAAGAAAACTGATTCTCTGCGGGGTGGAAATACCATACGAAAAAGGACTGCTTGGACATTCAGATGCAGATGTGGCGCTGCATGCAATTATGGATGCACTTCTCGGTGCGGCCGCATTAGGCGACATTGGAAAGCATTTTCCGGATACGGATCCGGCATATGAGGGTGCTTCCAGCATGAAGCTTCTGGAAGCAGTGAAAACGCTTCTGGATGAACACTGTTTTGTAATTGAAAACATAGATGCTACCATTATTGCACAGCGCCCAAAGCTGCTTCCTTATATGGAAGAAATGAAAAAGAATGTGGCAGATGCGCTTGGACTGATACCGGATCGTGTGAATATCAAAGCGACAACGGAGGAAGGACTTGGCTTTACCGGAAGCGGTGAGGGTATTTCTGCTCAGGCGGTATGCCTGCTGCAGCCGCTGATGGATATGGTGGCAGATTCCAGAATGTATGCAGGTGCAGGCTGCCAGGGATGCGGTGGTTGTGCTCAAAACACAAAAGAAGCAGAAAGCAGCATAGAAAAGAATTGACAAAGACAGGGGATTTGCTTAGACTAGACGTGTATTATCGGCCCTGTTCGGGCGTATGTTAAAAGGAAAGGACTGTAGAACAGAAAATGAGGATTTTTAATACAGAAACAAAAAGAAAAGAAGAATTTATTCCGCTTGAACCGGGAAAAGTACGGATGTACGTATGCGGACCTACTGTTTACAATTTTATTCATATTGGAAATGCACGCCCGATGATCGTGTTTGATACCGTGCGTCGGTATATGGAATATAAGGGATATGAAGTAAATTATGTGTCCAATTTTACAGATGTGGATGATAAGATCATTGCAAAGGCAAATGAGGAAGGCATAAGTGCACAGGAAATTTCTGAGCGCTATATCAAAGAATGCAAAAAAGATATGGAAGGCATGAACGTAAAGCCGGCTACGACACATCCGCTTGCGACGCAGGAAATTGACGGAATGATCGATATGATTCAGACTTTGATTGATAAGGGTTATGCTTACAATGTAGATGGCACGGTATATTTCCGGACCCGCCGTTTTAAAGATTATGGCAAGCTTTCCCATAAAAATCTGGATGATTTAAGAGCAGGAAACCGTTCTTTACTTGTAACGGGTGAGGATCAGAAGGAAGATCCGCTGGACTTTGTACTTTGGAAGCCGAAAAAGGAAGGTGAGCCATCCTGGCCGTCACCGTGGAGCGATGGTCGTCCGGGCTGGCACATCGAGTGCTCTGTTATGTCCAAAAAATATCTTGGTGAACAAATTGATATTCATGCCGGCGGTGAAGATCTGATTTTCCCGCATCATGAAAACGAAATTGCGCAGAGTGAGTGCTGCAACGGAAAGATTTTTTCAAAGTACTGGATGCACAATGCATTTCTCAACATTGACAACAGAAAGATGTCCAAGTCTCTTGGAAATTTCTTTACGGTACGTGAGATTTCTGAAAAATACGATCTCCAGGTGCTTCGTTTCTTTATGCTGAATGCGCATTACAGAAGCCCGCTGAATTTCAGTGCAGAGCTGATGGAGTCCTCAAAGAATGCACTGGAGCGCATCCGCAATGCAGTGTCAAACTTAGATTTTCTGCAGTCAGGTGCACCGGAAGGAGAAATGACAGAGCAGGAAAAACAGGATATGCAGGTGGTTACCGGATATCAGGAGAAGTTTGAAGAAGCAATGGATGATGATTTTAATACGGCAGATGCGATTGCGGCTGTGTTTGAACTGGTAAAATTTGCGAACAGCCATGCAGAGGGTGCAACAAAGGCTTTTATTACACTTCTTCATGATGAGATCGTACGTCTGTGTGATGTGCTCGGCATTATTGCGGAGGTAAAGGAAGAGCTTCTGGATACAGAGATTGAGCAGTTGATTGAGGAACGTCAGGCAGCACGGAAAGCGAAAAACTTTGCACGTGCGGATGAAATCAGAAATGAACTTCTCGAAAAAGGAATCACGCTTCTCGATACGAGAGAAGGAGTAAAATGGAAAAGAGCATAAGATCCTTTGAGGACAGTGTTGATCAGGAATTCAACCTGCCGGAAAAGGACTGGAAGCTGTACTCCCCGCTGACGCTTGCGTACATCGGGGATGCAGCATATGAGATGGTGGTCCGTACAATTTACGTGAAGAGATCAAATATGCAGACGCAGAAACTGCATCAGAAAGTAACGTCATGCGTGAAAGCAAGGACGCAGGCGGAGATGATTCGGCTGCTTTTTCCGGAACTGACGGAGGAAGAGGCAGCAATTTATCGTCGCGGTCGTAATTCAAAGCCGCATACCAAAGCGAAAAATGCAAGTCTGGATGAATATTTGGAGGCGACCGGTTTTGAGGCTGTAATGGGATATCTTTATCTGAATCGTGAATTTGACCGGATGCAGACATTGATTCGCAGAGGAATGGAGCAGGTCTGTAAACTGCAGGTGCCGGATCGGTCATAAAGATATTTTTGTGATTTTGCGTTTTAGAGAAAACAGATTCGGACAAATGAGAATGGAAAAGGATGGTTAATATAGCATGAGCAGAAATGACAGGGAAAATCCGGCGAGAAGAGAGGGAACCGAGCGCCGTCACGGAGTGGGTGGTACGCGCAATCATACAGACCGCCGCGGCGGAAACCGGGAAGAGCAGGGACGTTACAGAGAAGAAAATGGCAGAGGTTACGGCGCATCGGGACGTGGCAGGGAAGACAGAGGAAGAGGAAATGGATTTTCTGAGCATCGCCGGGAGGAGCGTCGTCCGTATGCAAGAGGGGAAAGAGCAGAAGTGCCAGGTGGTACGCAGATGGAAGAATTACGGGAAGATAGCCGTATCGTAGAAGGACGGAATGCAGTGCTTGAAGCGTTTCGCTCTGGAAAGACAATCGACCGGTTGATGATCCAGGACGGAAGCCAGGACGGACCGATGCAGACAATCCGCCGCGAAGCAAAGAAGCATGGCACGGTTGTTGATTTTGTGAGCAGAGACCGCCTGGATCAGATTTCACCAACCGGTGTGCATCAGGGCGTCATTGCTTATACGGCAGCTTATGAGTACGCTGAGGTAGAGGATATTCTGGCGAAGGCAAAGGAAAAGGGAGAACCGCCGTTTTTGATTCTGCTCGATGATATTGAGGATCCCCACAATCTGGGGGCGATCATCCGTACTGCAAATCTTGCAGGAGCGCATGGCGTGATCATTCCGAAGCGCAGAGCGGTCGGACTGACAGCAACGGTTGCGCGGACTTCAGCGGGGGCGCTGAACTATACACCGGTAGCACGCGTAACAAATATTGGTGCAACGATAGAAGAATTGAAAAAAGAAGGAATCTGGTTTGTGTGCGCAGATATGGATGGTGAGGTAATGTATCGCCAGAATCTGACCGGACCGATTGGTCTTGTAATCGGAAATGAAGGAGAAGGGGTAAGTCGTCTGGTAAAGGAAAAATGTGATTTTACTGCATCCATTCCGATGAAGGGAGATATCGACTCACTGAATGCATCGGTTGCAACTGGTATTCTTGCATATGAGATCGTGCGTCAGAGAATGAACTCCTGACGTTTTTCCGGGACTTGGAGCGTGTATAGAAGGAAAAGAAAATGAAAATAAAAAAAGAAGCATGGAAACAGGTAACGGATCGGATCGGTGCACATATGACGGCCTCACAGATCATGGTGGCAGGCTTTGCAATTCTGATTTTTGCAGGTGGCTTCCTGCTTTCCATGCCGCTTTGTAATGCGGACGGAAAGTGGCTGAATTTTATGGATGCTTTGTTCACCGCGTGTTCGGCGGTCTGCGTGACCGGTCTGGTGACAATTATTCCGGCATCACAGTTTACACTGATCGGAAAGCTGATCCTGCTTCTTCTGATTCAGCTTGGCGGCCTCGGCATTATTGCATGTACGATGGGCGCCTTTCTTATTTTGAAGAAGCAGATCACGATTCGCAGCAGGGTTATGATTCAGGACAGCTACGATCTGCATACAATGAGCGGTGTGGTTGCGATGCTGCGCTACGTACTGCATGGTACCTTTTTTGTGGAGGGAATCGGGGCGGTACTGTATGCAATTGCTTTCATACCGGAATATGGTGTGGGACGCGGAGTATGGTATGGTATTTTTCATGCTGTATCGGCGTTTTGTAACGCGGGAATCGATATTCTCGGCGCGGACAGCCTGGAGCGTTATCAGACGGATCCATATATGAATCTTGTTACAATTCTGCTGATCATTGTCAGCGGTCTTGGCTTTCTGGTATGGAGAGATCTGACGCTGACGGCGAAGCGGATTGTGAAAAGGGAATACCGGATCGGACGCGCACTGCAGAAAATGCGGCTTCATACGAAGCTGGCGCTGTCTATGACGGCGTTTTTGTTGATTGTGGGAACCGTGGCAATCTTTGGGATGGAATACAGCAATCCGCGGACAATCGGAAGTTTGACGCTTGGACAGAAATGGCTGGCATCGTTGTTTCAGGCGGTGACAACGCGTACAGCCGGATTTTTTACGATTCCGCAGGATCATTTTCTGCCGCAGTCGCAGCTGCTTTCCTGCATGCTGATGTTTATCGGCGGCTGTCCGGGCGGAACGGCAGGCGGTGTAAAGACAACGACGGTTGCAATTCTGGCGGCGACCTGCTGGTCGGTGCTGAAAGGCTCGGAGGATACGGAGTGCTTTCGCAGAAAGCTTCTTCCGGTCAATATCAGAACAGGCTTTTCGGTGGCGGCTGTTTCATTTCTGGCGGTACTGTGCGGTACAATGGCGATTTTGATTCTGGAGCATACCGGAGTGATGGAAGCACTGTATGAGGTTGTTTCTGCAACGGGAACGGTAGGACTGACCGCAGGGCTGACGCCGTCTTTGGGAGCAGGCGGAAAATGTGTCATCATTTTTCTGATGTACATGGGACGTTTGAGTCCGGTGACACTGGCACTTTTATTTGCAGGCAAGATGGGAAAACGTGGCCGTGGCCGAAAGCTTCCGGAAGAACGGATTATGGTAGGATAAGATACAGCGAAACCGTAATGAGCCTGTGTGGAGACGGCAAATAAAAAGCAGCAATCACCGGGCAGAGAAAGAAGGGCAAAACATGAAAAAACAGTATGTGGTATTCGGAGTGGGACGTTTTGGGAAAAGTGTGGCACTGACTCTGCAGAGCCGTGGCTGTGAAGTGATTGTGGTGGACAATGATCCGGAAGCAATCGAAGATATTGCGGATGATGTCAGCTATGCGATCTGCGCAAACGTGGAGGATCCGGATATTTTTAAGGATCTCGGCATGAAAAATCTGGACGGAGCGATCGTGGCGGTGACAGAAAGCTTGGAAGCGAGCATTGTGACGACCATGATGTGCCACGAGATGGGAATTCCGCGGATACTTGCAAAAGCAAAAAATCAAATGCATGAGAAAATTCTGCGAAGCGTAGGTGCAACGAAGGTGATTTATCCGGAAGCAGAAATGGGGAAAAGAGTGGCGCAGTATCTTGTGGCTGATAATTTTGCGGACTGGATTGAACTTTCTTCAAAGTACAGTCTGGTGGAAATGAAAGTACCGTCTGATTGGAAAAATCATACGCTGCAGGAGCTGCAGATCCGCGAAAAATATAAGCTGAATGTAATCGGTATTCGCAAAAAGGATGTGCTCGAGGTAACGATCGATCCGAAGCGCAGACTGGACGGAGACATGGTTCTGATCGTAGTCGGAGAAAATGAAGCATTAAAACAGTTTCAGGACTGAAGGTGACAGGTATGAAATCAAACCTGATGAATTATCTGAGGGAATATCGGAATATAAGTTTTGGGGAGCATCCATTTTCAGAGGTGGATGCTCTGTTGCTATCTAATTTATCTTATTTAAAAATGGACGGAATTGTTCCGGGTTTCCGGAAAGGAGAAGGGATCGGGTTCGATCGGTTATTGCAGTATCCGATCGCAGAGCATTTGTTTTCTGATCCGGTCTATGGTGAGGATTATCGGAAGATCATTGCGCTGATGAGTGGAAGCAGACGATATGGGAAGCTTCAGTTTGCTTATTTTACACAGTATCACAGCACAGATCGGGAAACGCAGTTTGCGGCAGTGACGTTTTTCCTTGGAAAAACAAGTGTTTTTCTGTCATTCCGAGGTACCGATGAAACGTTGGTAGGCTGGAAAGAGGATTTCAATATGGCTTATATGAAATCAGTGCCGTCACAGCGCCTGGCGCTCTCCTATCTGAAAGGTGTCGTGCGCTATGTGGAACGTGATCTGGCCGGAACAGGAAAAAAACCGCGTATTCTTCTTGGTGGACATTCCAAGGGAGGAAGCCTGGCGCTGTATGCAGCTGCAAATGCGCCGGATAGCGTGCAGCGCTGCATCAGAAGAATTTACAGCTTTGACGGACCGGGTTTACAGAAAAGCTTCTATAAAAAAGAAGGATTTCATCGGATCGAAGACCGCTTCTGTAAAATTGTGCCGGAGCAGTCTCTGATTGGCATGCTGTTTTCCTGTGATCGTAAATACCGCGTCGTATGCAGCTACCGTCAGGGCATTGTACAGCATGATCTGATGCAGTGGAAGATCCAAAATGGAAGGTTTGTATATCGAAAGGAAGTCTGCCGCGGAAGCAGCGAGAAATCAAAAAAACTGAACGAATGGATGGAGTCCATGCCGCGTGAGCAGGTTGTGATGTTTGTCGAGACGTTGTATCGTCTGATCAGAAGCGCGAAGATCGAGACAGTTTATGAGTTTATGAAAATGCCGGTAAAGGTCCTGCATATTGCGCTGAGGGAGCTTTACCGTCTGGACAAGCAGTCTCGGAAGACGTTTTTGCGGATTCTCCGGGAATTGCTGCGATACATCAGAAAATAGAAAATACGTAGGATCAAAACTGCGATACATCAGAAAAGCAGAAAACAGAAATGGTAAAAACTGTGGTACGCGTATGAAGAAAAATTGTCAGGAAAAAGAGGAATTGATATGAAGAATTATGGAAAAGATTATAAGAAGACAGAAAATGGATACGAGTATGTCGGGGCGTGGTATGAAACAGCGCTTTCAGCAGAAGAACTGAAAAAAGCAGCCGGACAGTTCGGGGCAAAGCTCCTTGCATCCTGCATTCTGCTGGCCGGTGGTCTTTCTGTAAATAATATAGGAAGCCATACGTTCTGGGTGCTGATTCCGTATGCGTCAATCATTTTGAGCATGATTTACGGCTGGATGGGATGTGCGGCAATGTATGAGACTGCGCAGCGTAAAAAAACAGAATCCGGAAAGCGAAGCAAGGCAGAGGCCCAGCCTGTTGTAGTGCCTGCAGGGGAGGAGCATGCGTCTCACCTGCACAGGGCAGAGTATGAGAAGGCATTTCGCCGGCCTTTGCGCTGTGGAATCGCTGCAGCAGTACTTGCCTGGATTTCATTTGCAGCAGACATCGTGATTGTGATTGCATACAAGGAGCAGGCTGTATGGCCAGTGGAAGCTTTTTTTGCGGCAGATACGCTTGCACTGTGTATACTCGGCATCTGGATGGCAGTAAACGCATGGAAGCTGCATGGAAGTGTGCGCATGACGGTACTGGCAGAAGAACCATAAAAGATATGTTGCATAAAACAAAAACCGATAAAGAAAGAAAAATTGTTATTTTACAGGAAAAATATGGAAATCCTTGGAATATAAAGAAAAAAATGCATGATTTGCAGCAGAAAAAATACGCAAAAAAAATAAAAAAAGATAAATTGGTGATATTGCCAATTGAAAAAAAAAAAATAAATGGTAATATGGAATAACTGCTGTATTTATCTAGCTGGCGGGAAATGAATTAAAGGAGGATATTTCATGAAGATGAAAAAAGTATTGGCACTTGTGATGGCAGGTGTCATGGCACTCGGTACGATGAGCATGAGCGCATTTGCCGAAGAGACGGAAGCAGTCACGGAAGCACAGGCTGCGGCGGAAGAGACAACAGGGAGCGGAAGTACTCCGCTTGTAGTGGGAAGCCTTGATATGTCAGAGAAGTTCAGCGGATTTTTTGCGGAGTCTGTTCCGGATCAGACGATCGTAAACCTGACAGGACTGTATCTGCTTGAAAATGACCGCGCAGGAAGTGTTATTTATAATGGTGCCGGCGATGAAGGTGAGACGATCGCATACAATGGTACCGATTATACGTATCATACAGTGGCAAATATTACGGTAACAGAAAAGGCCAATGGAACGGATGATACTGTTTACAATATCAAGATGCGTGATGACCTTGTATTTTCAGACGGTACACCGGTAACGGCAGACGATGTTATATTCTCTATGTACGTATATGCAGATACTGATTATGACGGATACGGCACACTGAATTCCACAAAAATCAAAGGTCTGCAGAATTACCGCCTGAACTCCACGGCAGCTGATTCTGTATCTGACGAGGATGTGGCAAAGGCAGTGGAAGAGATGCCGGAAGAACTGGCAGCAGGCGTAAAGGAAGCAATGAAAGAGCTTCTGAATTCTGAGTATGACTGGGCGGATGCTTCCTGGGCGGATTATGCAGATGATTACGGTGTGGCAAGCGGAGAAGAATTTTTCGCACTGCTTTACGGGCCGGAGGATTATGATGCAGAAGGCAAAGATCGTGATACAGTAATTAATGAGATTGCAGAGAGCTACGGTACAGATTATGCGTCACTGGCAGCTGCATACGGCGATGAAGCATATTTTGATGACACTGTAAAAGAACTGGCACAGGAATATCTGGTAGAGCAGAAAACTGCTGCAGGTGAAGGTGAAGAAGTGCCGAACATTGAAGGTATAAAGAAGCTTGGCGATTATGAAGTGGAAGTAACAACCGACGGATTTGATGCAAGCATGATCTACCAGCTTGGATTTGTTATCCAGCCGCTGAACTATTATGGAGATCCGGCTCTTTATGATTACGATAACAATCAGTTCGGCTTTACAAGAGGCGATCTTTCCATCGTACGTGAAAAGACAACTTCTCCGCTTGGTGGAGGCGCTTATAAGTTTGTAAAGTATGAGAACAAGACGGTTTACCTTGAAGCAAATGAAAATTATTTCAAGGGTGAGCCGAAGATTAAAAATCTGCAGGTACGTGTCAGCACAGATGCAGATTATATCCCGGGTGTTGAGCAGGGTACAATCGACTTGGCAGATCCGAGTGGTACAAAATCCGCATTTGAGCAGATCAAGAGCATCAATTCCAACGGCGAGCTGAACGGAGACCGCATCAATACAAGCCGTGTGGATAACCTTGGATACGGTTACATCGGAATCAATGCAAACACTGTAAATGTAGGCGGTGAGGCAGGCTCTGATGCATCCAAGAATTTGAGAAAAGCAATTGCAACGGTACTTTCTGTATACCGTGACGTATCGATCGACTCCTATTATGGAGATGCAGCAGCAGTTATCAATTATCCGATCTCCAATACGTCCTGGGCAGCACCGCAGAAGTCAGATGCTGATTATGAGGTAGCTTACTCCAAAGACGTGGATGGCAATCTGATCTATACAGATGAAATGACAGATGATGAGAAATTTGCTGCAGCGCTGGAAGCAGCAAAGGGATACTTCGAGGCAGCTGGTTATACCTTCGGTGAGGACGGAAAACTTTCTGCAGCTCCGGAAGGTGCAAAGCTTTCCTACGAGGCGATGATCGGCGGAAGCGGTAACGGAGATCATCCGACATTTGCAGTCCTGACAGATGCCAAGGAAGCACTTGCATCCATCGGCTTCGATCTTGAGATCAACGATATTACGGATTCAAACATCATGTGGGATGCAAACAATGCAGGAACAAGTGAAATCTGGTGTGCAGCATGGCAGGCAACGCTTGATCCGGACATGTATCAGATTTACCACAGTACAGGTGGAAATTCCAATTACTATCATATTGCAGATGAGACGCTGGATGCTGATATTGTAGATGCAAGAACGAGTGCAGATCAGGCATACCGCAAATCTGTTTATAAGCAGTGCCTGGATATCATTCTTGACTGGGCTGTTGAAATCCCGGTATACCAGAGACAGAACTGTGTCATTTACAGTACTGAGCGTGTGAATGCAGATACATTTACACCGGATGTTACAACTTACTACAACTGGTATGGTGATATTGAAAATATGGAAATGAAATAAGAGCATTCCAAAAAGCAGGTGGGGCTGCTGCAAGAGCGTTTGCAGCAGCCTTCTGTATGCCGGGGCAATGGAAAAGAGATCCAAAGCCCTGTAAAGCTGTAGGATCTGTCAGGTCAGTATATCAGCCAGTCAGATGCAGAGAGATACAGGTTTGCAAATGAAGGGAGGCCGTACTGCCTCAGAGACGGAAGCAGACTCCGCTTTGAGGCAGTATGGCCGTCGATGCCAGAAAAATGGCAGTCCGGCAATACGCACCTGAAAACAGAAAGGAAAGAAAAACATGAAGAAATTTATAGTCAGGCGGCTTCTGCTCGGAGTCGTGATCTTATTTTTCGTGTCACTGATTATTTATTCGATCGAGCGAAGTCTGCCAACCTCCTATGTCAAGGGAAAGGCTATGGCGATGTCGCAGAAGCAGGGCGCAAAGCCGTACGAAGAGCTTTTGGATGATCTGAATGCAGCGTATGGGCTGGATAAACCGGTGATTCAGGGATATTTTGTATGGCTTGGAGACGCAGTACGCGGAGACTTTGGTGAATCCTGGGTATGGACGCAGCCGGTAACAGAAAAATTTGCAAGTGTGATCTGGTATTCCTTTGCATTGTCAGCGATCGCTTTCGTTCTGGAGATACTGATTGCGATTCCGCTTGGTATTATTTCAGCGACCAGGCAGTACAGCAAAGTGGATTATGCAGTGACGGTGTTTGCTTTGATTGGTATTTCGCTTCCGGCGTTCTTCTTTGCCACAATTCTGAAATGGATTTTTTCGATTAATCTGGGATGGTTTGACCTGTATGGAATTGTCGGGCGTATGCATGAAACGTACGGAAGTGTTGGAAAAATTCTGGATATGGCAAAGCATCTGGTGCTGCCGGTTGTTACTTTAACACTTGTGAGCACCGGTTCTTTGATGCGTTACACGCGTACGAATATGCTGGAGGTATTGAATGCAGATTATATCCGTACAGCGCGTGCAAAGGGACTTCCGGAGAAAAAGGTCATTTATCGCCACGCGTTCCGCAATACGCTGATCCCGATCATTACGATTCTTGGAAACTCACTTCCGGGCCTGTTTGGCGGAGCAATGATCACGGAGACGCTGTTCCAGATTCCTGGAATCGGTTATACCTCTTATCAGTGTCTGGTTCAGGGAGATATTCCGTTTACTATGTTTTATATGACATTTCTGGCAGTGCTGACACTGCTTGGCAATCTGCTTGCAGATATTCTGTACGCAGTAGCAGACCCGCGTGTCAGAATTAATTAGAGGGGAGAAAGTAAATGAGCGATGATGCAAATAAGACAGTCACGGCACTGGATGATGAGCGCCGTGTAAAGGTGCTTTCTCCGGGACAGCTCGTGGCAAAGCGCTTTTTTCGAAACAAGCTTGCAATGGCAGGTCTGATCATTCTGATCGCTATGTTTGTGTTTTCTTTTGTCGGCGGTGTGGTAAGTCCGTATCAGGAGAGCCAGGTATTCCGAAAGACAGAAGCAGCATGGAAGGATTATGCGGGTGCGGCTTATAATGACAGCTACCAGTTCTATACGGCAGAAGGAATGACATTTCCGGCATCCGCACAGCAGAAGTTTATTCTTGCAGTCAACAAGGAGCAGGAGAGCTTTGATGCAGACGGTGTGACGTACATGCTTGAAAAACGCGGAGAAGAATTTTACGCGGTTTCGGCACAGACACCGGTAGCAACAGTTCTGACCCTGAAAGGAAAGTCAACATTTAAGGCAGTCGGCGATGCTGTGCTGTCAGATGCGGCAAAGAAGGCATTTGAAGCAGCGAGCAAAGCAGAAGAGACCTCCTTTGAAGCAGATGGTACTACGTATTTTATTACAAAGGCAGGCCGTGAGCAGACAATTTCCTGTGGCGGCGAGGTTGCGGTTGCTTCCAAATTTGCCTTTAATGCACCTTCTTCCGAGACGAAGCTGACGTATTCCTTTGAAGCAGCGGCACTGACGGCACTTGAGGAAGGCAAAACCTCCTTTACAGACGATGCGAAGAAGTATGATCTGAAGCTGCTTGAAAATGGCGCGGCAGAGATTTCAGAAAACGGGGAGCTTGTTGCAACAATATCCCACCTGATCGTATCTCCGCAGGTATCAGGTACATTCCTGAATCTGGAATTTAAAGAGGCGGTGGAGCGTGCAATCGAAGAAAAGACAGAAAGCTTTACCGTGGAAGAAAAATCCGGTGAAGTAACGTATCAGCTTCAGAATAAGAATCAGCAGTACGTGATCCGTGTACAGAAAGAGACCATGGTAAACGATACGTACCATGGACCGTCAAAGGCACACTGGCTTGGTACCGACGGAAACGGAATGGATATGCTGACCCGTCTGATGTACGGAGGACGGATTTCACTGATGATCGGATTTGTAGTTATTATCATCGAAATCGTTCTTGGCGTAATTGTGGGTGGATGCTCCGGTTACTTTGGCGGATGGATCGATACCATTTTGATGCGTGTGGTTGATATTGTAATCTGTATCCCTGCAATGCCGCTGTATATTATCATCGGTTCGATCATGGACTATTATAAGGTGGATCCGAGACTGCGTATTTATGCGCTGTGTGCGATCCTCGGCCTGATCGGTTGGCCGGGCATTGCGCGAATGGTGCGCGGACAGATTCTTTCTCTGCGTGAGCAGGAGTTTATGATTGCGACAGAGGCAACCGGTGTGCGTGTTTCAAGAAGAATTTTCCGTCATTTGATTCCGAACGTTATCCCGCAGCTGATTGTAATCGCAACAATGGGACTTGGCGATGTAATTTTGATGGAAGCAGCCTTAAGTTTCCTTGGAATCGGTGTAAAATTCCCGTATGCATCCTGGGGAAATATCGTAAATGCAGTTAACGACGTTTATGTACTGACAAACTTCTGGTTTGTATGGATTCCGGCCGGATTCCTGATTCTGATTACGGTACTTGGCTTTAACTTCGTGGGCGATGGCCTCCGTGACGCCTTTGACCCGAAAATGAAACGGTAGGTGGCAGTATGGCATTGTTTAAGAAAAATAATTCAAATTATATCTCATCGAAGGAGACGAAACGGATCTCCAAAGAGAATCGTCGTATCACCAGTGAGATCGAGAAAAAAAGAAACCGGAAGCATATTCCGGAATCAGAATATCTGACAACCATGAAGAATCCGGAGAATGTAGTGGAATTTGACAATGTGCACACTTACTTTTTTACGGATATCGGAGTGGTAAAGGCGGTAGACGGTGTTTCTTTTGAGGTACCGCAGGGAAAAACGGTTGGAATCGTAGGCGAGAGTGGTTGCGGAAAATCCGTTACGAGCCTTTCTCTGATGCAGCTGGTACAGCGTCCACAGGGACAGACGGTAGAGGGCGAGATTCGTTTTAATGCCGGAGAGAAGGTCTACAATATCGTGAACACACCGATCTCTGTGATGCAGACGCTGCGTGGAAATGAGATGTCGATGATCTTTCAGGAGCCGATGACGTCGTTAAATCCGGTGTTCCGGATCGGAGAACAGGTGGATGAGATTGTAAAGCTGCATAATCCGTCAATGTCAAAAGAGGATGTAAAGCGCCGTACGATCGAAATGCTGGAGCTGGTTGGTATTGCAAACAGTGAAGGTGTTTACCGGATGTATCCGCATGAGCTGTCCGGAGGTATGCGTCAGAGAATCTGTATCGCAATCGGACTTGCCTGTAATCCGCGCCTGATCATCGCTGACGAGCCGACGACAGCTCTTGATGTGACGATTCAGGCACAGATCCTTGATCTGATGCGTTCACTGAAGGATAAGATTAATTCCTCCATTATGCTGATCACACATGATCTTGGTGTTATTGCCGAAATGGCAGATTACGTGGTTGTCATGTATGCAGGACGTGTGGTAGAAAAAGGAACGGCACAGGAAATCTTTAAGACACCGTCACATCCTTACACGATCGGTCTGATGCGTTCCAAGCCGGTAGTCGGAAAGCAGGTGGATAAGCTTTACAGCATTCCGGGCAAGGTGCCGAATCCGATCAATATGCCGGACTATTGCTACTTCAAAGATCGCTGTGAATTAAGCTGTGAGAAATGCAATGGATCCTATCCGGGCGTTATAAAATTAAGCCCGACGCATGAGGTCAGCTGTTATCGTTACCAGGAGCGGAAAGAAGCAGGCTGGCTGATGGAAGAACATCTCGGAAAGGAGGGCGCTTCCGAACGGGAGAATAAAGAATGATGGAAAACACGAAAAAAATATCAGATGCGACAGAGAAGACACCAGATAAGAATGACAATATTCTGGAGGTAAGTCACCTGAAAAAATATTTCCCGATCAAAGGCGGCATGCTCGGCCGCCAGGTGGGTGCCGTTAAGGCAGTAGACGATGTATCGTTTACCCTGAAACGTGGTACGACAATGGGATTGGTCGGAGAATCCGGCTGTGGTAAATCAACGACCGGACGGACGATCCTCCGTCTGATCGAGAAGACGGAAGGCAGCGTACTGTTCAATGGAAAAGATGTTTACAGCCTTTCGCATAAAGAAATGCGGGATATGCGTACAAAGATGCAGATCATCTTCCAGGATCCGTATTCCTCCCTTTCTCCGCGACTTCCGGTCGGCGAGATCATTGGTGAAGCGGTAAGAGAGCATAATCTTGTACCGAAGAGTGAATATCAGGATTATATCACCAGTATCATGAACGACTGTGGACTTCAGTCCTATCATAAGGATCGTTATCCGCATGAGTTTTCCGGCGGTCAGCGTCAGAGAATCTGTATCGCGCGTGCCCTGGCACTGAATCCGGAGTTCGTTGTGTGTGATGAGCCGGTATCGGCACTCGATGTTTCGGTACAGGCGCAGATCATCAATCTGTTAAAGACACTGCAGGAAGAACGAAATCTGACGTATCTTTTTATCTCACATGACCTTTCGGTTGTAGAGCATATTTCAGATACGATCGGTGTAATGTATCTGGGCGGTCTGGTGGAAACGGGTGAGACGGCGGATATTTTTGCCAATCCGCTGCATCCTTATACGCAGGCGCTGTTTTCAGCGATTCCGATGCCGGACCCGGATCTGAAACGAAACCGGATCATTCTGGAGGGAAGTATTCCTTCACCGGCCAATCCACCGAAGGGCTGTAAGTTCCATACACGCTGCAGCCATTGCATGGAGTGCTGTAAGACGGTGGAACCGCAGGCAAAGGATATGGGAAATGGCCATGTGGTGAAGTGTCATCTGTATGATACGAAATAATCTGTGATACGCAAAAGAGAAGGGGGCAGCTGTCATGAAAAAGAAATCCTTTGATGATCTTCCGGATTATACGGTAGCGGACATGAATGTGGATGGAATGCCATGGAATGTGAGGCGGCCATGGCAGGTGCTCCCCGGAGATCCGGCAAAGGGAAAACGGAAAAATGATCTGCAGCACGCAGAGCCGGAGACGGAAAAGGATGAAAAAGAAAATCCATTTCTGGTGAAGCAGGAGCAGCCGTTTGAAAAAGAAGAGCGCAGGGCGCTTGTCTGGATCGCATTAAAAGCGGCGTTGCTGATTGGTGGTGCATTTGTGCTGGCAGCATTTTTGTTTCTGCTGTTTTGTGTTAACGTATGGATGAAATGAAAAGCTTCAAAAGAAAATGAACTCCCGTATAGACAGAAGGATGAAACTTTGTTCTGTTTATGCGGGGCTTTTTTTATGTAATCAGGAAATTACTCCATAATGTTCCGATTACATAAAATGTCGGATTCTTCCTTTTATAAAAATGTACTCTCGAGTACATAAAAGTGTTTTGCAGGATTTGTCAAGGTTTGGAAAATGGACGGAAGAAATTTTGGATAATATTTAAAATTTATTTGACAAGAAAAGTATGTTATAATAAAATAAATGCAGCAAAATCATATATATCATATAGATATGGTGGGAAAACTGGTGTATCCGATTGACATCCGGAGATTCACCAAGAGGAGGGATTATTATGAAAAGAGGTACACGTATCCTGCTTAGCGCAGTTCTTACCGCTTCGATGACGGTTTCACTTGCTTGTATCGGTGCTGCGGCAGAAGGTGACGCGGCAGACAAAATCGTAAATATCGGCGTTACAAATTCCCTTGGCGGAGTGAATCCGCTGGTGATCGATCAGACAGAAATCAACAAATATGCAGTTGATCTGGAATTCTTGCCTTTGGTGGAGCTGGATTCCGAACTGAATTTTCAGGGAATGCTGGCAGAGTCGGTGACGACAGAAGACAACCAGAATTTTACGGTACATCTGGATGAAAATGCCACCTGGTCAGACGGCATGCCGGTGACAGCGGAAGATGTAGAGTTTACGGTACTCCGCCTTGCAAGCCCGGTCATTAATAATGCAACGATGATGCTGTATGCATTTGAGGGAATCGGTGAGGATGGATTTACAGAGGAAGGTGCGACGAGTATCGACGGAGTGAAGGTGATCGATGATAAGACGGTTCAGTTCACATCCAAAGAGCCGATGGCGCTGACCACCTTTGAAAATACGTATGGAAGATATATCCATACGCTGCCGAAGCATGTGCTGGAGGGCTACAGTGATGAAGAGCTTCAGACGCTTGACTGGTTCAGTCATCCGGATGTGGTAAGCGGTCCTTATTTCCTTACGGATTATGATACGGAGCATTACGTTACGTATGAAGCAAACGAAGCTTACTGGAAAGGTACACCGAAGATCGGCAAACTCAATATTAAGATTGTAGAAGGAAGCCAGATCTATGCAGGGCTTCAGTCAGGTGAGATTGATATTACACACCATACTATGACGGCAATTCCACAGGAGGACTATGACAGCATCGAGAGTCTTGAAAATGTGGATGTTGTATATGGCCTGCCGATTACGAATCAGTCTGCATTTATTCAGACGGCAAATATTCCGGATGCACGAGTGCGTCAGGCACTTCTGTATGCAATTGACCGGAATCAGCTTGTGGAACAGCTGCTTAAGGGACACGGTGAAGTTGTGGATGGATTTCTTTCCTCGGCAAGCCCGTTCTATGATGAATCGATCACACCGGTCAGCTACGATCCGGAAAAGGCAAAAGAGCTGCTTGATGAGGCTGGCTGGGACGGTTCCCAGACACTTCGGTTTTATGTGAATTCCGGTGATACTACCTTTGTCAATGGTGCGCAGGTTCTTGCGGCACAGTGGGCAGCGGTCGGCATCAATGTAGAGGTGACTACGGCGGATCTTGCAACACTGATGACAATTGCAGGTACGAATGATTACGATATCATGGCGGTACAGTATACGTATGCACCGGTTGATCCGTATCCGGATGTGAGCTGGCTGCTTAGCGGAGAAGGAAGCTGGACCGGATATGCGGATGATTCGATCAGTGAGGCTTTGGCGAAGACACAGCAGACCAGCGATGTCGAAGAGATCAAAGGTCTGTACTCTGTGGTAGATAAGAAGGTGCAGGAGGATGTTCCGATGTTCTCAGTCTATGTGATCAGTGCGCAGGGAGCAGTCAGCAAGCGTCTGACCGGGGCCCAGCCGTCTGTTTACGGTTTCTTTAATGACGTACAGAACTGGGATATTGCAGAGTAGAGAGCGCCGCGCATCCTCGCGGAGCGTTTGGCATGAATCAAAGACGCTTCAGACGAAACTGTTTTGAGAATCGCGTTACATCTTTGCGGAGTGTTTCGTTCAGTACAGGATTGAACTTCGATGAGATGAGTTTGTAATTAACCGAATCAAGTAAGTCCTCTGCGAGGTTGCGGGATGTAATAAGCAGTGGGTGGGAGTTTTCTTGACTGAGATGAAAAATAATGGCAGACAGCCGGTTAATGGATCGGCTGTCTGTTTTCATAAGCATATCAGACTGGAATAGCAGAAAAGAAGCGGGAAAAAACGCTGCTTTGGTTAGAAAGGAACCAGAATGTCACATTTACTGGAAGTTAAAAATCTGACGACAGTCTTTGCCGGAGATTACGGCAGGACGGTCAGTGTGGATCACGTGAGCTTTCATGTGGATCCTGGAGAGGTCGTCTGTATTGTAGGAGAATCCGGCTGCGGCAAGAGCGTGACCTCACTGTCTGTTATGGGATTGCTTGGCAGAGGCGGATCGGTTACGGATGGATCAGTTCTTTTTGATGGGAAGGATCTTCTTTCCATGTCAGAAAAGGAGCTGGATCAGATTCGCGGCAATAAGATGTCAATGATCTTTCAGGATCCGCTGACATCGCTGAATCCGGTCTTTACGATTGGCAGTCAGATGATGGAGAGCATTCGTATTCATATGAAATTGTCAAAGGCCGATGCAGCTGCAAGAGCAGAAGCGCTGCTTGCGCGTGTCGGAATGCCTGATCCGAAGGCGGTAATGAAAAAATATCCGCATACACTCTCCGGCGGGATGCGTCAGAGAGTGATGATCGCAATGGCACTGTGTTGTAATCCGCGTCTGCTGATCGCGGATGAACCGACAACGGCGCTGGATGTCACGATCCAGGCTCAGATCATGCAATTGCTCGGGGAGCTTCAGAAGGAGAGTCATATGGCAATGATCCTCATTACGCATGATATCGGGCTTGTAGCTAATATGGCGGATCGTGTGCTTGTTATGTACGCCGGTCAGCTGATCGAAGATACATCGTCAAAAAAACTGTTTGCAGACCCACAGCATCCGTATACGAGAGCGCTGCTGGATACGGTTCCGACGATCCGTGATGACGCCAGGAGACGTCTGGTGTCGATTCCGGGAATTGTGCCGGAGCATTACGATGATATAAGAGGCTGTCGTTTTGCTGCCCGGTGTGCATTTGCGTGCGATGCATGCAAAGAAGCGCAGGAGATGTACGTATTTGAAAAGGATCACACAGCACGGTGTATAATCGCGCATCAAAGATATGAGGAACATAAAAAGAATATTTATACGGCAGAAAGAAGAACGGGGAATAGGTCATGGACGGAACCGGAGGCAAAGAGGAATACAGAAGCTTCCGGGCAGTCATCGCGCCACGTTTTGGTGGAAGTGGATCATCTGAAAAAATATTATCCGATCAGAAGCGGTATCATTACCCATACAGTAGGAAGCATTCATGCGGTGGATGATGTTTCATTTTCTATTTTTGAAGGAGAAACGCTTGGGCTTGTGGGAGAGTCCGGCTGCGGAAAATCGACGATCGGAAGACAGCTCGTAGGACTGGAACTGCCGACTGCCGGTGTGATCCGGTATGAGGGAGAAGCTCTTGCCTCAAAGAAAAAGAAGGAAATGCGTCAGATTCGTACACAGTTGCAGATGGTATTTCAGGATCCGTACTCCTCCTTAAATCCGCGAAAGCATATTTATGAGATTCTTGCACAGCCGATGCTGTATCACCGTATATCCACAAAAGAAACGATAGACCGTGATCTGAAAAGACTTCTGGATATGGTGGGGCTGCCAAATCATATTCTGGGGCGTTATCCGCATGAGTTTTCCGGCGGACAAAGACAGAGGATCGGAATTGCGCGGGCGCTGTCCTTAAATCCGAAATTTATCGTCTGTGATGAGCCGGTCAGCGCGCTGGATGTCTCGATTCAGGCACAGATTCTGAATCTGCTGAAAAGTCTGCAAAAGGAGCTGAACCTGACCCTGCTTTTTGTCGGCCACGGGCTTGGGGCAGTCAATTACGTCAGTGACCGTATCGCAGTGATGTATCTTGGAAAAATTGTGGAGCTTGGCGAGGCAAAGGAAGTTTTTGCACATCCGCTCCATCCGTATACGAAGGCACTTCTGGAAGCAGTTCCGGTGCCGGATCCGGAGGAAAAAGAAAAGAAGCACATTTTCTTATCCGGAGAAATCGGAAGCAGTACGAACCCGCCGACGGGCTGTCGATTCCATCCAAGATGTCCGTATGCGGGGCCGGAATGTATGCAGGAGGAACCGGTACTGCAAAAAATTACAGGCAGCGGTCACTATGCGGCCTGCCCGGCGGCAAAAAGCAGCTGTAAGACAGAGGAGGAAGCGATTCATGTATAAATATATCCTGAAACGGATTCTGATTGCAATTCCGGTATTGATCGGCATTACGATTATTGATTATGTAATCATGTGCATGGCAGGCAGCCCTCTTGCAATGATGCAGGGACCGCGCGTTTCCGAGGCGGCTCTGGAAGCAAAAAAGATTGCACTTGGCCTGGATCAGCCGGTATATATACAGTATTTCGTCTGGCTTGGACAGCTGCTGCACGGAAATCTTGGCTATTCGATCAAATCGTATCAGCCGGTTAGCGAAATGATCGCATCGCATCTTGGACCGACGCTTTTGCTGATGGGAGTTTCTTTGATCGTCAGCCTGATTCTGGCGGTACCATCCGGAATTTACAGTGCGATTCATCAGTATGAAAAAGGGGATTATGCAGTTGTGACGATGTCATTTCTTGGAAGCAGCATTCCGGGATTTTTTCTTTCACTTTTGTTGATCTATGTGTTTACCGTTAAGCTTGGCTGGCTTCCGTCAAGCGGTATGACAACGCTTGGTACGGCGGGCAGCGCAGGGGATGTGGCAGCACATATGGTGATGCCGGTACTCGTTTTGTCATTTTCTATGGCAGGAAGTAACATCCGTTACATCCGAAGTGCCGTACTTGAAATTTTGCAGCAGGATTATCTGAGGACAGCGAAGGCAAAGGGTATCGGACGTTTTCGCGTAATCAATAAGCATGCGCTGCGCAATGCGCTGGTTCCGATCGTTACGGTGATCGGAATGGAGATTCCGATGCTGTTTGGCGGCGCAGTCATTATCGAGCAGGTATTTTCCTGGCCCGGACTGGGACTTATGACAATGAGTGCGATTTCAAGCCGTGATTATCCGGTAATCATGGGTGTCTGTCTGCTGTCGGCGGTTGTAGTACTGGTGGCGAATCTTGTGACAGATATTTTGTATGCGTTGGTGGATCCGACCATTTCGCTGAATTAGGAGGATGCCATGGAACAGAAAAAGAAAAAAGATATCACGAATGAAAGCTATCTGCAGACCGTGTTCCGCCGGTTTTGCCGTCATCGTCTGGCAATGGTCAGTCTTGTACTGCTGACGGTTTTGGTCGGAGCAGCGATTCTGGCGCCCTGGATCGCACCGTATGATCCGAATGCAATTGTAGGTACCTTCAGCGGTGCGCCGTGTCCGGAGCACTGGCTCGGAACGGATCAGATCGGAAGAGATGTATTGAGCCGTCTGCTGTATGCAATGCGGATATCACTGTTGGTTGGTGTGCTCGCAACGTTGATCTCCACTGTGATCGGAGTGATGCTGGGGCTTGTTGCCGGTTATTTCGGAGGTATCCCGGATATGATTATCATGCGTTTTACCGATATGGTCATGTCATTTCCGTACATTCTTCTTGTGTTGGTAGCAGCGGCAATTTTTCGTCCCGGTCTTTGGAATATCATTCTGATCCTCGGCTTTGTCGACTGGCCCGGTATTGCGCGTCTTGTACGCGGAAATGTATTGAATCTGCGGGAGACGAACTTTGTGAAGGGAAGCATTGTATCGGGCATGCCGGTACGCCATATTCTGTTTTCAGAGATTCTGCCAAATACGGTGGCACCGATTCTTGTATATGCGACCTCCGTGCTGGCGCTTTCCATGTTGGATGAAGCGGCATTGAGCTTTTTGGGACAAGGCGTACAGCCACCGACGGCGAGCCTTGGAAATATGCTGAACGGCGCGCAGTCACTGACGGTGCTGACAACACAGCCATGGCTGTGGATTCCGGCAGGACTTTTGATCGTAATTTTGGTTATGGCGATTAATTTTATCGGAGATGCGCTGCGTGATGCACTTGATCCGAATAGCCGGTAAGAAAAGAATTTTCTCATTTTTGCTTTTTTTTGTATTTTTTGAAAAATTCTATTTGACAAGAAATAGATTCTATGGTAGTATAACTAACTGTAGCGAGCAGTTGTGCTGATGTGGCACAGTCGGTAGCGCACCTCATTGGTAGTGAGGAGGTCACGGGTCCGATTCCCGTCATCAGCTCTTGTAAAGCTACGGGAAGCCCCGATTTCATTTTGAAGTCGGGGCTGTTTTTTCGTATTGTTTGCTTTGCGCCTTAGAGCGTGTCTGAAAATTGCTTTCTGCAAGAGATATGCCACAATTGATGGGAGATTTTAAACATGTTTTTCGGCGTGTTTGGAAAAAAGCAGCAAGATACAGTACTTTACAGGAGGAAAAACCATGGAAATCAGAAGATCGACAATGGAGGATCTGCAGGAAATTATGCAGATTTATGAGATCGGGCGTGCATTTATGCGCAGCACGGGAAATATGGCCCAGTGGGGCAACGGATATCCTTCGGAGGAGCTTGTAAAAAAGGACATTGCCTCGGGGGATAGCTATGTGGCAGTAGAGAAAGGTGAGATCGAAGCAGTTTTTGTGTTTCGGATGGGTGAAGATCCGACTTACCAGATAATCGAGCATGGTGCATGGAAAAACGATGCGCCGTACGGTGTGCTGCATCGGATCGCATCGCGCGGCAGAATAAAGGGCATTGGTTCAGAATGTATTCAGTGGTGCTTTGCACAGTGCAAAAATCTGCGCGGCGATACGCACGCAGACAATCATGTTATGCAGCGTGTGATGGAAAAGAACGGATTTTTGAAATGTGGAATCATTTATGTGGAGGACGGATCCGAGCGGATCGCATATCAGAAAATCAGCTGAGGGAGACGGAAATGGAACGCAGGGAGCTCTTTGAATTATTGAAAAGGATTGAGGATGGACAGATAACGGCAGAGCAGGGGATGCAGGATATAAGTCTGCAGCCGGACATGCTGGTCGGAAATTATGCAGATATCGATCTTCACCGTCATATCCGTCAGGGAATGCCGGAGGTCATTTACGGAGAAGGCAAGACGGCAGAGCAGATTCTTGGAATTGCATCTGCAATGAAGGAAAAAGAGATCGCGAACATCATGATCACTCGTCTTTCAAAGGAAAAGGCAGCGCAGATCGGCAGTGAGCTGGAGCTTGATTACAGGGCAATCTGCCGGATCGGCATAGTGAATCTGCAGGAAACGGAAAAGAAAGGGAAAATTGCACTGGTTGCGGCAGGGACGAGCGACCTGCCGGTAGCGGAAGAAGCGGCGGTTACAGCGGAATTGTATGGAAACCGGGTAGAGCGCATTTATGATGTCGGTGTGGCCGGTATTCATCGTCTGCTGCATCGGCTGCCGGATTTTGAGGATGCAAATGCAGTTGTGGCTGTGGCCGGAATGGAAGGGGCGCTGGTCAGTGTGATCGGCGGTCTCGTATCGTGTCCGGTTGTCGGAGTTCCGACGAGCGTCGGGTATGGTGCAAATTTCGGCGGACTGGCAGCGCTGCTTTCCATGCTGAATTCGTGCGCAAGCGGTGTAAGTGTCGTAAATATTGACAATGGATTCGGAGCAGGAGTGCTTGCTTCGAAAATCAATCATCAGGCGTGTCTGGGAAGACAGACAGAAGAATGACGAGCGTATTTTTTAGCCGGGGATGGAACTTTCGCTGAGATAAGGCAGAGAATCACTTCCCATTCACAGGAATGGGAACAAAAGATGGGGAAGAAGATCCGACAAAGGCGTCGGGGAAAGAGAAGTAGGAGAAGAAATGGAAAAACAGGGAAGCAAAAAAAACGGGATCACGGAAGGGGTCATCTGGAAACAGATTCTGATCTTTTTCTTTCCGATCCTTGTGGGAACTTTTTTTCAGCAGCTGTATAATACTGTAGATGCAGTTGTGGTGGGGCGGTTTGCGGGCAAGGAAGCGCTGTCAAGTGTCGGTGGTTCCTCGAGTCAGATTATCAACATGGTGGTGGGCTTTTTTACCGGTCTTTCAGCAGGCAGTACGGTTATTATTTCACAGTTTTACGGTGCGCGAAATAAAGAACGTATGCATAAGGCACTGCATACGGCTTATGCATTTTCCATTGCATTTGGCATCGTATTTGGAATTCTCGGTGTTCTGTTTACACCGCAGATTCTGGAAGCAATGAATACGCCGGAAAATCTGATGGCGGATTCTGTGCTGTATGTGCGGATTTATTTTGCGGGCCTGATTTTTATTCTGATTTATAACATCGGCTCGGCGATTTTGCGTGCGATCGGCGATTCAAAACGGCCGCTGTATTATCTGATTGTGTGCTGCGGCGTAAATATTGTTCTGGATCTCGTCTTTGTGCTTGGCATGCAGCTTGGCGTGCTGGGAGTAGCGGTAGGTACACTCATCTCGCAGGGAATCAGTGCCGTACTGGTGACGAGAGCACTGATGTATCATACAGAGGATCTGAAGCTGGAACTTGGCAAAATAAGGATCGAAAAGGATCTGATGGAGACAATGCTCCAGATTGGTCTGCCGACCGGAATTCAGTCGTGTATGTATAATCTTTCCAATATCATCGTTCAGACCGCTTTGAATGCACTGGGTGTGGATACGATGGCGGCATGGACGGCATTTGGAAAGATTGATGGCCTGTTCTGGATGATGAACGGTGCGTTCGGAATCGCGGCGACGACATTTGTCGGACAGAATTTCGGCGCCGGAAAATATGACCGTGTAAAAAAAGGAACGCAGGAATGTCTGCTGATGTCGGCATCCTGTGCGCTGTTGTTCAGTGCGGTGGTGATGCCATCCGGTGCATTTTTGTTTGGAATCTTTTCAACAGATGCATCCGTGGTACAGATCGGTCTGCGGATGATGCATGTAATCTCGCCGACGTATTTCCTGTTTACATTTATAGAGATTTATTCCGGATCACTGCGGGCGCAGGGACACGTATTGGTATCTACGATCATGACAATGACGGGAATCTGCCTGCTGCGTATTGTTTGGACGACGCTCATTGTGCCAAAGGGAACGCTTGAGCAGATTATTTCATGCTATCCGATTACATGGCTTGTGACGGCGGTCTGTATGATCGTTTACTATTTTTACAAACAGAAGCGGATTTTTGCAGCACATGAAGTTGTGTAAAGAGTTTTGTGTGAAAGTACCAAAAATAGAATTAAATTTTGGGACAATAGGACAAAAATAAAAAAGCTGCTTGACGCAGAAGCAAAATCGGATTATAGTAACAGCATCGCTGTGTTAAAGTGTAGCATCACAGCAAACAAAAAGAAAGGAGGCAGAAAGATGAAGTACGCAATAGTCATTGGAAATGCAGAAATGAACAAACGCAAAGTAGTAAAGGTACAGACGGTCTGCCTCGCACGAAAGAGCGAAAGATAATTTCGCAGGTGATTCAGTGTATTTGCCGCAGTCTGTATGGGCTGCGGCTTTTTGTCGCACAAAAACCGGGAGATTACGGTTTTGTGCGGTAAAAATACGGTCCGACAGATGCGGCGCGCTTTGGAATGATTCCGGGCGCGCTGTTTTGCGTATCAGGGAAGCGTTCTTTCCTGATTTTTCGGAATAAAATCTGTGCGAGGCGAAGGGAAAGGAGAAAGGTATGAAGAAGCTGAGAACGTATCTGATACGATACTGGTATCTGTATCTGCTTGGTATGGTCTGTATGATAACAGCAATCGCGCTGGATATGATCACACCGCAGATCACCAGATGTATCATTGATGAGGTAATCGTCGGAGGGCAGATGCAGCTCCTGATGAAATTTCTGATGGGAGTACTGGGCATCGGTTTGGCAAGGGCTGTGCTGCAGTACGTAAAAGAGGTTACGTGGGACTGTGTCGGGGTGAAGATCGGAAATGAGATGCGGATCGATCTGTTCCGGCACATCCAGACGCTGTCGATGGACTTTTTTGACCGGCACAACACCGGTGAGCTGATGACCAGGGTGAAAGATGATGTGGATAAAGTATGGTCTGTGCTTGGATTTGTGGGAAGCCTTGCTGTGGAGGCGCTGATCCATACGATCTTTGTGCTGACATGTATGTACCGGATCAATCCGTGGCTGACACTGATTCCTCTGACGGTACTTCCGGTCATCGGATTTTTGGCAGTGAGGATGGAAAACAGGCTTGGTGTTGTTTATGACCAGATCAGTGAGGAGACAGCGCAGCTCAATACAGTAGCACAGGAATGTATCGCAGGAGTGCGCACGGTAAAGGCCTTTGCACGGGAAGAGTATGAGATTCAGAAATTCAGCAGACACAACCGCAGATTTTACGATCTGAATATGAAACAGGCAAAGCTGATTGCCGATCATCAGCCGGCAATTTCCTTTTTTGGAAAGATCATGCTTCTTTTAGTTGTCATTGTCGGAGGCTTTCTTGTGATAGCGGGAAAGATGTCGCTTGGTGATCTTGGTGCCTTCTCAGAATACGCGAACAATGTAATCTGGCCGATGGAAATCCTCGGCTGGCTGTGCAACGATATCGCGTCCGCATTTGCTTCCTGGAAAAAGATTCAGAAGGTGGCGAAGGAAGAACCGCAGATTCAGGATGCAAAAGATGCGGCAGCACTTCCACTGGTCGAGGGAAGACTTACGTTTGAGCATGTCAGTCTGGTACGCGCAGGCCAGGAAATTCTTCACGATGTGAGCTTTGAGGTGAAGCCGGGTCAGACGCTTGGCATTATGGGAATGACCGGTACCGGAAAAACGACGATCGTGAGTCTTTTGCAGCGGTTTTACGATGTGACATCCGGAAGGATCCTGCTGGACGGAACAGATATCCGGAAGATTCCGCTTGCGCAGCTGCGTGGTTCAATGGCGGTCGTGATGCAGGAGGTCTTTTTGTTTTCAGATTCTGTATCAGAAAATGTGCGGACAGGAAGGCACGATGCGATCAGTCAGGAAACGGTTGAATGGGCGGCAAAGCGCGCAGGTGCAGACGGTTTTATCAGTGCACTGGGAGAAAAATATGATACGGTGATCGGGGAGCGCGGCGTTGGACTTTCCGGAGGACAGAAGCAGCGAATCAGTATCGCCAGGGCGCTTGCAAAGAAGGCACCGGTGCTGATCTTGGACGATGCGACATCTGCGCTTGATATGGAGACGGAAAAACAGATTCAGCATAACCTGAAAAAAGAAAAAAATATGACGAGGATCATCATTGCGCACCGCATTTCTGCCGTACGGGATGCAGATGAGATTATTGTACTGGAAAACGGGGGAATCGCAGAGCGCGGAACGCATGAAACATTGATGCAGGGGGCAACGAGATACCGCGATACATGGAATGTACAGTATGAGGAGAACCGCAAAGAACACGGCAATGACAGAAAACCAAAGGAAAAAGAAGAAGGGGCAGAAAAGAATCGGAAAACAGGAGGTGAGGAGGAATGGCAGTAAATTCTGTAAAACAGGATGAATTGCAAAGGGATGTACCAAAAAAGGTTACACTGATGCGAATGTACGGTTATCTGTTTGGATATAAAAAGACCTTGCTTTGTGTAGCCGTTCTGATTTTAGTTACTCTGGCGGCCACCCTGGCAGGGCCACTTATGATAGAGCGTGCGGTGGATGTTTATGTTGCAAATATGGATGCAAAGGGACTGATGCGGCTTGGTATCCTGGCGCTCATACTTTTTCTGGCTTACTGGATTTGTACCAGAAAGTATATGATTGTGATGGAGGGTGTCACAAACCAGATTCTGCTTACGATCCGGGGACAGCTGTATGAGCATATTCAGACACTCAGCTTTCATTTTTTTGACAGCCGACCGACCGGAAAAATTCTGGCACGTGTGGTCGGTGATGTCAATTCACTGAAGGAGGTACTTGCAGACAGCGTAACGAAGCTTCTTCCGGATCTTCTGACGCTGATCGGTGTGGCAGTGATCATGCTGTGGAAAAACTGGCAGCTGGCGCTTGCAACGCTGCTGATGCTCCCGGTTCTTGCCCTTTTTATGTTTCTGATCCAGTTTCGGGCACATAAGTTGTGGCAGATTCACCGAAAGAAAAATTCGAACCTGAATGCATTTATCCATGAGGATTTTTCGGGGATCCGTATCGTGCAGAGCTTTGCGGCCGAGCAGGAAAAGCAGGCAGAATTCGATGTCTGTTCCGGAGCATACCGTGACAGCTTTATAGATGCCGTTCGCATTTCTGACCTGTTTGGTGCTCTGGTTGAGGTGACCTGGGGACTTGGAGGATTTCTCCTGTATTTTATCGGAATTAAAATTGTGGGAGCGGATAAAATCGGAGTCGGTACATTTCTGGCGTTTTCTTCCTATCTTGGCATGTTCTGGAATCCGATTCGGAATCTGGCAAGCTTCTATAATAAGATCACTACGAATATTTCTGCAGCGGAGCGTATTTTTGATATCCTGGATACGCCGTCGGAGATTACAGACCGGGAGGGAGCAAGGGCGCTTCCTGATATCAGCGGAGAGGTTTCGTTTGACCATGTGAGCTTTGCGTATACGGATGAGCCAAATCGTCTGGTACTGCATAATGTCAGTTTTACGGCAAAGCCGGGAGAAACGATTGCGCTGGTCGGACCGACCGGAGCAGGTAAGACGACGATTGTCAATCTGATCAGCCGTTTTTATGATGCAACAAATGGGCAGATTCTGATTGACGGATACAATCTTCAGGATGTAACATTAAAGAGTCTTCGAAGTCAGATGGGCGTCATGACGCAGGATACGTTTTTGTTTACAGGGACAGTCCGGGAAAATATCTGTTACGGACGGGAAGGTGCGACAGAAACGGAAATGATCGCCGCAGCGAAGGCAGTGAATGCGCACGACTTTATCATGAAGCTGGAAAAGGGATACGATACGAAGATCAGTGAGCGCGGAGGACAGCTTTCCATTGGTCAGCGTCAGCTTCTTGCCTTTGCCAGAACGATTGTTTCGGATCCGAAAATCCTGATTCTGGATGAAGCGACCTCGAGTATTGACACACATACAGAACGGATCGTACAGCATGGAATTGCGGAGATGATCAAAGGGCGGACTTCTTTTATTATTGCACATCGGCTTTCTACGATCCGAAATGCAGACCGGATTTTTTATATCGGAGACGGAAAGATCCTAGAGCAGGGAAATCATGAAGAACTGATGAAAAAGCACGGATTGTATTACCGTCTGTATGAAAGTCAGTTTGAGGAAAGGCAGTAAAGGCGGATTGCATTTGTCCGCGGCAAATACAGGAGGGGAAAATGAGCAGATACAAGTATATTTTATTTGATCTTGACGGTACGCTGACCGATTCCGGGGAAGGAATCATCAATTCCGTTGTATATGCATTGAAAAAGAGAAAGATTGAAGTGACCGACCGGGCAGCGCTTCGGGCATTTGTAGGACCGCCGCTTCTTGATTCCTTTGCACAGTATTACGGAATGGACCGTGAGGAAGGAATGAAGGCGATCGCAGATTACAGGGAATATTTTACGGACCGCGGATGGAAGGAAAACAGTGTTTATCCGGGAATCCCACAGGTGCTTGGCCAGCTGAAGGCTGCGGGGGCACAGCTGTATATTGCGACCTCCAAGCCGGAGCCGTTTGCAAAGCGGATTGCAGAGTATTTTGATCTTGCACAGTATTTTGACGGAATAGTGGGAAGTACGCTGGACGAAAAGATTACGAAAAAAAGCCAGGTGATCGATCTGGTGCTTTCGCAGATTGGGAAAGATTATCAGGGAAAAACGATTATGGTCGGAGACCGGGAGCATGATGTGAACGGGGCAAAAGAGAACGGACTTCCATGCATCGGAGTTCTGTATGGATATGGAAGCAGGGAGGAACTGGAAAATGCCGGTGCAGTCGGAATTTCAGCAACGGTAGAGGGATTGCCGGCAGAATTGCTGTAAAGGTGTAAGGGAAGAACACAAAGCGTACTTTGACGAGGTACATAAATTTAAATATCCTCTCATAAGATAGAGAGAACGCAGGCAGCCATTCGCCACAGAGCGGTTCGGCTGCCTTTTTCTGTCTGTTTTACAATGTGACACACATCTTGCAGAATGCATTTTTCAAACATGCTCCGGCCGCGTGAATTTTCGGACCGGTGTATGGGGCCGACGGTTGGTCTGCAGATGGCTGTTTTGGCAGGAAAGAGGGAATTGCCGTAGTTTGAGCAGGAACGGCAGAACGGTCGGAAGAGGGAGGATGGGCGATGAATGACAGAGCATTAAAGGTGCTGGAGCAGTACGAACTTGAAGTGACGGCGGCAAGAAGAGGGCGCGGCTCCTATATTCTTGATACACCGGACGGTATTCGGATTTTGAGTGACTGTGCGTATTCCGAACATAAGGCGCTGTTTCAGAATCGGGTAATGGAACAAATCTGTGCCGGCGGTTACGAAAGAGTAGATCAGATTCTGAAAAATAAAGAAGGAAATCTGATTTCAAAGGACTGGGAGGCAAATCAATATGTAGTTCGAAAGTGGTATACAGGCCGGGAATGTGATACGGAAAATGAACAGGAAATTCTTGCTGCCGTGGAAAATCTTGCGCGGCTTCACAAAGTGATGCATCTGAAGAATGTGGATGAGTTTGAACGCAGCTTTACCGCGCAGCCTCCGCTTCATACCATGCGTGCGCAGAATACGGAGCTGAAAAAGGTTCGCTCTTTTATAAGAAGAAAAAATGCGAAAGGAGATTTTGAACAGCAGTTTCTGAAGGATTTTCCGTTTTATTTTGAGCAGGCATGGGAAGCACAAAGTAAAATGGAGCAGAAGTTCGGTGAAAAGGGCATTAAAGAGAGCAGCCAAAGAGGCAGTGTCTGCCATGGAGATTATGATCATCATCACGTTCTGATTACCGGGTATGATATGGCGACAACGGATTTTGCATGCTGCAGATTTGATTTTCAGGTGATTGATCTGTATCGGTTCATGCGGAAAATACTGGAAAAGCAGGAATGGAATCAGCGTCTTGGAATGCGGATGCTGGAACATTATATAAAAATCCGGCCGCTTGCAGGAGAGGAACGGGAGCTTTTATATCTTCGGATGCTTTATCCGGAAAAATTCCGAAAGCTGGCGAATTACTATTATGGAGGAAATAAAGCATGGATTTCACGGAGGTTTTATGATAAGCTATCGATGCTGAATCGTCAAAGAGAGAAAAAGGAGCAGTTTGTACGGCTGCTGGAGTGGTAAAGAAGAGGAAAGATTTGATTCATAGCAGAGAAGCGTTTGGATGACAGAAACAGGAGAAAACACGTATGGATAAGAAAGTTCAGAAAAATAAGGCAATGGAAGAGCCGGAAATAAATACGGTACAGGCAGAAGCAAAAGAGCCGGAAACAGAGCAGCCGGAAACAGAGCAGGTAAGTAAGGACGCCGGTTCTTCTTTTGCGGCCTTTTGCCGGATCGTTGAACTGCTACGCAGTGAGAATGGATGTCCGTGGGACCGGGCGCAGACATTTGAGAGCCTGAAACCGTGTATGGTCAATGAAATGACGGAAGCCCTTGCAGGAATAGAGCTTTATCGGAAAAGCGGAAAGGCAGAGAATCTCTGCGAAGAGCTTGGCGATGTCATGCTCCAGGTTGTGCTGCTTTCCCAGATCGCCTGTGAAGAGGGATTGTTTGATATTACGGATGTAATACAGCGGATTTCAGAAAAGATGATCCATCGTCATCCGCATGTGTTTGGCACGGAAGAAGAAAAAGAAAAAAAGAGAAGCTGGGAGGAACTGAAACAGGAAGAAAAACAGCGGCGCCCGGTGGGAGAAAAGGAGTTGGAACAAAAAGCATTTTTGGAGGCAGCAAACTGGGTGATCCATCATCTTGAGAAGAAATAGGCGGTTGTCACGGGGTTACTGTTCAGAGGCATGCATAAGTCATTGTAAAAAATGACGAAATTTATTTTTCTATTTTG
>CAKRPI010000012.1 GCA_934376945.1 uncultured Lachnospiraceae bacterium
CGTACAATAAAAGTCTCGTTCCATTTCTACGAAGTGTACTATCCGGTTATCTGCACGACTTATCTGATATATCGCTCAACAACGTGATGACGAACAGTACAACACCGGGCAAACCGATGCGAACTACTCCCTAATATCAAGTTCATCCTAATATATATATTTCTGATATGTCAAATTATTTTATTAATCTTTTTGCATCCGACAGACACAATTTTGGACTATTATGACCTTCTTGAAAGTGGAACAGTATCCAGCTCTGAGTATAACGGATATACCGTAGACAAAATTTTAAGGCCGTCTCACGTCCTTTGCCGGAAGGCGCTCGGTGAAATCCCGTAGTAGTTGCGGAACGCCTTGCTGAAGTAGTTGTTGTCCGTGTAGCCAATGCGCTGCGCGATGTCCTGGACCTTGATGTCGGGGTCGAGGAGGAGTTCTTTGGCGCGTTCCATGCGGATCTGCAGGACGTATTCGTAGATACCGCAGCCATAGCGAGATTTGAACTGCTTGGAGAGATATTCGCGGGAGAAAAAGTAGCGGTCGGCGAACATCGAGATTTTGATGTTTTCTGTATAATTTTTGTCGATGTAATCGTGGATAATATCGATCACAGCATCGGAATCCGGAGGCGCGCTGCAGCGGTTCTGCGGCAGCGGAGCAAAGGACGGATCGATGGACTGTATGGCATGCAGGATTGCCTGATTTAAGTCCTCCTCAATGATCGGCTTTAGGAGGTAATCGATGGCGCCGCAGCGGATGGCCTGCTGTGCATAGGAAAATTCGTCGTAGCCGCTGATCACGATAAAACGAGTGTCCGGGAATTCTGCGGCGGCCTGCTGCAGAAACTGGGAGCCGTTCATGACCGGCATATTCATGTCGACAAAGGCGAGGTTCGGGTGCAGCTCGCGCATCGTGCGGATCGCCTCTTTTCCGTTGGCTGCCATGACGGGAGGCTCCTCGATCTGAAAGGTGGACCAGTGGCCGAGTTTGCTGACGGCGATGCGAACCGGTTTTTCGTCGTCGATAATGATTGCGCGGTACATATAAAAATTCCTCCTTTTGGACAATTATGGTTATGAAATCTTATAAAGCCAAATTTTTTGTTAAGCAGTAGCGCTTCCGTGCGGCAGCTCTGTCAGCACCGTCGTGGCCGGAAGAAGCAACGTCACGGAAGTCCCCTGATGGGGCGAGCTTTCAATCTCAAGCGAAGCCTTTCCCTGATAGAGGATCTGCAGGCGGCTGTAGAGGTTGGCGAGGCCGATCTTTCCGATGTGGCCGGGCGTGAGATAATTTTGAAACTCCGATTTCAGCTCCTGCAGATGCGGCGCATCAATGCCGCAGCCGTCGTCTGTGACCTGAATCTGTAGAAGATCGTCTTTGCGTGACGCATGGATATGGATGGAGATGGCTTCTGTTGTATCATCAAAGCCATGCAGAATTGAATTTTCGACGAGGGTCTGAATGCTGATCTTCGGAATCAGAAAATTATGATATTCCTCTGAAATTTCAATCCTGACATTCAGCCGTTCTTCAAAACGCATCTTCTGCAGCATAATGTAATTGTTCACATAGACAATTTCGTCTTTTAAGCGCACGGGATCTCCGCCCTTGATTGAGTAGCGCAGGTTTGCGGCAAGAGAGGCGAGCATGCGGTTAATCTGCGGCTGATCGTTCAAAAGTGCCTCGGTGCCGATCGCCTGTAGCGTATTGTAGAGAAAGTGCGGGTTGAGCTGGGCTTCAAGCGCAGCGAGACGGGCGGTCTTTTCGTTGATTTCAGAGACATAATTCTGATTGATCAGCTCATCGATGTGACTGACCATCTCATTGAAACTGCGGGAGAGTGCGATCAGCTCGCGGCTTCCGCCATTTTCTTCGATCGGGGAAAAGTTGCCGTTTCCAACCTCTTTCATGCGGCGGCTGAATGCGGTCAGCGGGGCGGTCGTCAGGCGTACGATCAGGAAGGTTGCAAATGCAGCGAGCAGCCAGGTGATCATACCGAGCAGCAGACTCGTTTTTAAAATAAAGGAAATTTGAGTATTGATCAGCTGCATTGGACAAAATGAAACGAGCTGCATACCGAAGCGGTCATCAAAACAGGAAATCAGAAGCCATTTTTTTCCATCGATATCAATGGAGGAAGACCTGGAAGCTGTGGCCTGATTTATTTTTTCCAGAGTATCTGAATCAGCATTTTTCAGTAAGTCCGCCCCAGAGAAAAGCAGTTGGCCATCGCGGTTGAGAATACAGAGAAATTCGCCGTTTGCGGCATGGCTCTGATTGAGATTGGAAGCGAAGGAAAGGTCGATCTCAAGGCGGATAACGGCAGCAGGCTGTTTGTTTTTAATACGGATGATAGACTGATAATAATCGAAAAATCCGTTTTCCTGTGAAGACGGAAGGATCGCATGAAAGTACCGTCCACCGGAACTTTTGGTGATGGCTTCTTCCGGAAAAGAAGTTCCGTCAGAAAGTCTTCGGAAGTGCTGCACTTGTCCGCTGCGGCCATAAATACTTCCGTCAAAGAGGCGGCAGATCTGGTAGCCATTTAAATCACTGCGTGAGAAGAAGTAAGTACGCATCTGATTTAAAATGTAGGTTTCATCTGTAGCTGCTATGGGATCTTTTCCAGATAAAATACGGGAAAAGTCACTGTCATAAAGTGGCTGCAGACAGAAAGAGGTAAGCTCTTTTATGTACTGATCCAGATTTTGCAGTTCCAGATCGAGCAGACGGCCGGAGGTGGAAATCTGACGATCGATGATGCTGCGCCGATTGTTCTGATAGTCGCGGACAAGAATAAAGGAAAGCAGTGCGGTAGTCACAAAGGTGAGCATAACAACAAGCTGTGCCCAAAGTGGCATGCGGTTTCGGATATGAGAAAATTTATGGATCTGTCTGTTGGGGTACTGGTGCTTCATAGACGGGACCTTCCTTTCTGATGCAGAAAAGTCAGCATATTTTTTTACTTTATCGATTTCTTATTATAACACATGGATGAAATGACGAAAAGACGAGGATATAAAATAAAAGTTTTGTTCATTATTTTCCTGCTTTTCGTTCACAAATTTCCATTTTAATAAAAAGAGACGGAAGATATAATAAAAATATAGAATTTAACATGCGAAATACACAGCTTTGAAGTGCCGAAGGAAGGATTGCAGCAAGACAGGAACGGATAGATAAAACGTTTTCGTATAGATCAGGCAGCGTATTCGTAAAGACAGGAAAAGACAGAAAAAAGAAGATAGAAAAGAAAGAGAGAAAAAAGATAAGACAGATAAAGATAAGACAGATAAGGAAGGGACAGAAATAAGGCAGAGACAGAAGGGAGAGGATAGCGTGAAATCAAAGAGAAAGAGAAAAGAAGCGTTGGAAACCGTGATTTATACGCTTCCGGCAATCGTTCTGGTCACGATGATGATGTATATTCCATTTGTAATGAGTGGGTATTATTCGCTGACAAAATGGAATGGTATTGCAAAGGATGCAGAATTTATCGGATTGGAAAATTTCCGGACGATTTTTCTGGAGAGCAGCGAGTTTAAGGATGCATTGCTTTTTACCGGAAAATATACCGTGTTATTTATGGTATTTTCCAATGTATTTGCGCTGGCACTTGCGGTATGTCTGACGAAGAAGCTGAAGATTGCGAATGTGCTCCGGGGAGTATTTTTTATTCCATATATCATGAGTATGACAATCGTCGGTTTTATCTGGAAATTCATTTTTACACAGGGATTTGCAAAGCTTTATGATATCACGGGCTGGGGTGTGTGGAATTTAAGCTGGCTTGGAGATCCGAAGATCGCATTTTTCTCTGTTGTGATGGTTGGTATCTGGCAGTCGCTCGGATTTTATATTGTTCTTTATATTGCCGGTTTGCAGGCACTTCCGACGGATGTGCTGGAGGCGGCAGTCGTAGACGGCGCATCGAACCGGCAGCGATTCTTTAAGGTGACGCTTCCTCTGCTCGGACCGTCGATCACGACCTGTGTGTTCATGTCGCTGACAAACGGACTGAAGGTATTTGATATCATTCTGGCGCTGACAAAGGGCGGACCTGGTGCATCGACTTACAGTGTAACACTTCAGATTTATAAGGAAGCATTCCAGAATAATCATTATGGACTTGGATCTGCGGAATCGATCATATACTTCCTGGTAGTGCTTGTCGTGACACAGTTTGTACTTAAGCTGTTCAGCAGCAGGGAGGTGGAGCTATGACCGGGATTCAGACAAAAAGGCGCATAAAACGTATCATTTTTGTGATCGTGCTTCTGATGGTGGCTGCGGTATACATTTATCCGGTGTATCTGATGTATATGAATTCATTTAAGCCATTTGGAGAGATCGTGAAGGATGCGATTGCACTTCCGTCTCATGCGGAGCTGGAAAATTATACGTACGTAATCAATAAGATCGACTATTTCCGTCTGTTTGGAAATAACGTACTGATCACCGTGACTGGTATTGCAGGCATTGTGGTGTTCAGTTCAGCAGCAGCCTACATGCTGGACCGAAGAAGATCAAGGTACACGAAGCTGGCGCATTTCCTGATCATCACACCGATGCTGATTCCGTTTCAGACGATCATGATCACACTGCTTAAGGCAATGAACGTGATTCATCTTTCAGGCAGCAGACTGGGACTCGGTATTCAATACTGGGGCTTTGGCATTCCGATGGCAACGTTTATTTTTTATAACTTTATGAAGACAATTCCTCGTGAGTTGGATGAAAGTGCGAAGATTGACGGCGCGTCGACGACCCGTACATTTATATCTGTTATTTTTCCTTTGTTAAAGTCAGTTACAGTGACGGTTATCGTGCTTGATGTCATGTGGATCTGGAACGACTTTCTGCTTCCGCTTCTGATGGTCAACAGCAGCAACAAGACGAAAACGCTCGTGCTTGCAGCGTATACGTTTATTGGGCAGATGAATACAAAATGGCATTATGCAATGACTGCCATGGTGCTTGCAGTCACACCGTCCATTATTATTTTCGTCCTGCTTCAGAAATATATTGTTGAAGGTGTTGTGGCAGGAGCAGTGAAAGGATGAGCATGCTCAAAACGCAGGAAGTAGAAGTGGCAAAAAGCAAAAAAAGCAGAAAGCAGCAAGAAGCAGAAAACAGAAGTGGCAAAAAAGCAGAAAGAAGCAGCAAAATGTTGTGTCGGATAATCTGATACAGACAAAAACGGAAATAAGGCAGTATCCATACTGCTGAAATAAAGCAAAGTGAAAACTTATCTTATGTAAATCAAAAGGATCAAAAGGAGGAAAAAACATGAAAAGAAGATTACTGAGCCTGATACTTGGAGCAGCAGTGGCAGCAAGTGCATTCGGAACGATGGGAATGGCGGCACTGGCAGATGAAAATGAGGTTTATATGTTTATCAGCCAGCCGGAGTACGCGGATGCGATCAATGAGCTGATCGAGGCATATAAGGAAGTGGCTCCGGATGTTACGATCAATTATGAGACCACACAGAATGATTACCCGACACTGCTTAAAGCAAAACTGAACTCAGGTGAGGTCCCGGATATCTTTTCTTCTACATCCGGAAAAGAAATCGACGTATACAAAGAGTGGTCGTATGATCTGACCGGTCAGCCGCTGACAGAAACGATGCTTCCGTCCGTTGCAGCTGCAATGAAATCTCCGGAAGACGGAAAAGGTGTTTACGGTCTTGCAATCAAGGGAAATTATTTTGGAATCGTATACAATAAGGCGATCTTTGAGGAATGTGGCATTACTGAATTTCCAAAGACAACAGAAGAGCTGAAGGCAGCATGTGAAAAGATTTCTGAGGCAGGCTACAAGCCGTTTACAACAGGCTTCAGTGAGTGGTGGGTATTCAAGCATGTATGGCAGCATTTCCTTGCAGCAGCTGCAAGTGATGCAGGTGTTGAGGTATCCGATCTTGTGGCATCCTTCGAAAAGGGAGAGGCAAAGGTAGCAGATTATCCGGCACTTTACAATAACTTCTTTGATTTCATTGATCTGGCGGTACAGTATGGTGATGACAAACCGCTTGAAACGGCACTTGAGAATGAACTGGCAGCATTCGGAAGCGGTGAAGCAGCAATGGTGCTTGGACAGGGTGCATGGATCGAGGCAGATTCTCTTGCTATTGATCCGGATCTTCAGATTGGATTCAACGGTTATCCGGTAAGCGATAAGGCAGATCAGTGCAAGATCATCTCCGGTTCGGATCAGGCACTTCATGTATACAATGAATCTGAAGCACTGCAGGCAACGCTTGATTTCGTAAACTGGTGGTATACCTCTGATTATGGCATCAACTGGTTCACAGATGTGGCAGGTGTTGTTCCTCCGGTACAGACGGAAGGTGAGAGCAGCTTTGAGATCATTAAGCAGGGCAGCGAGCTTGAAGCATCTGAGGGCAGCGCAGCACTTGGTATCTGCTACTCAACGGACAGCTGGCATCAGGTATTCGGAGAGCTGATCCAGTCCTATATTACAGGCAGCGCAGATAAGGACGCAACATGCGCGGCAATCGAAGAGCAGTGGGCAGCAATCGATGGAGCAGAATAAGCGGTGCGAGCAGGAAAAACAGCCTGGGACAACGAAGAAAATAGCGGCGGATAAAAGCTGCAGATAAAAGAAGAATAATAAAATAAGAAGATCTGATCAGATCGATCGGATTAAGAGAGGACGCAGGCATTCCATAAAAGGGAGGCCTGCGTTTTGCAGCGAAGCGGATTGCGAATGCCCGCTTTACTCGTGGAAATTGCGGAAGCAGTGTGGAAGTATCATGGGAGCATTGCGGCAATATCGCAGGAGCATTATGGCAGTTTAGAAGAATTTCACAAATAGAATGAAAAAATCAGAGGAAACGGCAGGAGTTTTATGGTAATATAAAAGAGGATGGCAGGATTGTGGGAGTACGAAGTACGGAATAATCCGTAAGGCATCTCTTGACCTTAATATCAAAGAATACGGGAGAGAAACAGAGAAAAAATATAGAGAAAAGTATAGAAAAAACCAGGGAAATGCAGTATCCCGTAAGTAATCCCCTGGTCGGAGGAAAAAGTGGAAGAGGAAACAAAAAATCTGGATGAATACAGCAAGTATGTCGGAATGCTGGAGACCGGAAAACGATATATGGCGATGATGAATAAATACCGCTGTGCAATTATGGAGGTAGAGACGAAGCTGAATGTCCTGAATACAGAATTTTCGCTTCAGTATGACCGCAACCCGTTTGAATCGATCAAAAGCCGTCTGAAAAGTCCTGCAAGCATTATGGAAAAGCTTCGCCGCAGAGGACTTGTGATCAATGAAGAAACACTGGAGAAGCAGATAGAAGAGAATTTGTTTGATGTGGCAGGAATCAGGGTTGTGTGCGCATTTCAGGAGGATATCTATGCACTTTCGGATCTGTTGGTGCATCAGGATGACATCAGACTGCTGCGCACGAAGGACTATATCAGAAATCCAAAGCCTAACGGCTATCGAAGCCTGCATCAGATTCTGGAAATTCCGGTGTTTTTAAAGGAAGGGAAGATATTTGTAAAAGTAGAGGTGCAGTTCCGGACGATCGCGATGGATTTCTGGGCGAGTGTTGATCATAAGCTGCGTTATAAGAAAAATGTGGTAAATGAGCAGGAAATCATGGAAAAGCTGCGTGTCTGTGCGGATTCCATTACAGCGATTGATGAAGAAATGCAGAAGATCCGGAATATGATTGAGGCATAGAAAGTACTTTCCATCTGTATCTGGATATGGTAAAATGGACGACAATGAAAGGTCAGGCTGTGGTGAGAGGAAAATCAGAGACGGTTGTCTGTTTTATGCAGTTGAGAAAGTCAGTAAGGCTTCGGATGAATAAGCGGAGCATTTACGGGCGGGAAGGCAGAAGATATGGAGAATGAAAAGTTAAAAAATAAAATGCAGCTTAAATACAGCGGCAAGCTGATGCGCCATTGGTACTGGTGTGTGGTTGTTGTGCTGCTGCTGCTTGTTCTGACTGCGGTGGTATTGTATATTGATACGCTGGCAGGGCTGATTGTCGGAGGATTTACGATTCTTCTGTACGTGACGATCACGGGAATTTATCTGTATTACCGGCCGCGCGTTTTAAGTGAGCTGCTGGATTTTGCAGAACAATATAACGGCGTGGAACGAACCCTTTTAAAAGATATGTCGATCCCTTACGGTCTGGTACAGACAGATGGGAGAATCCTGCAGATGAATGATCGTCTTGCAGAGATGACCGGAAAAAAGAAAGATTATCATAAGAATATCACGTCGATCTTTCCGCAGATTAATTCGGCCCATTTTCCGCTTGAGCAGGAAGAGTGTATTGTGGATATTGATTATGACGGGAAAAAATACCGTGTCACAATGCGAAAGATTTCTCTGGAGGAAGTCGTAAAGGACAGCGATGTCGTAGAGCTTTTAAATGGACAGTGCTGTGCAATTGCAATGAGTTTCCTTGATACGACAGAGCTTTCCTGGTATATGCAGGAGAATTATGAACAGACTGCAGTAGTGGGGCTTCTGTATGTGGATAACTACGACGAGGTCATGGAAAGTGTGGAAGATGTGCGGCGTTCCATGCTGGAGGCATTGGTGGACCGGAGAATTACAAAGTATATCTGCTCGGCAGAAGGACTGATCAAGAAGCTTGAGAAGGATAAATACCTTCTTGTGATCAACCGCAGAGGTCTGGATCAGCTGGAGGATGACCGGTTTACCGTGCTTGAGGATGTTAAAACAGTAAACATCGGCAACTCGATTGCGGCGACAGTCAGTATCGGTATTGGACTGAACAACGGTGGATATGCGCAGAATTTTGAAGCAGCGCGTGTTGCAATGGAAATGGCACTGGCGCGCGGAGGCGATCAGGCCGTTGTGAAGGATAAGGATAAAATGGCGTTTTTCGGAGGAAAGACGCAGCATTCCGAAAAGAATACACGTGTACGGGCTCGTGTAAAGGCGCAGGCGCTTCGGGAAATGATCGCAGCACGTGAGCAGGTAATCGTGATGGGCCATAAAAATACCGATATTGATTCTCTTGGAGCATGTGTCGGTGTATGCCGGGCGGCAATGCAGGCAGATAAACCGGCATACATTGTACTGGGGGAGATTAACAGCAGTATTCGCTCCTGGGTGAGCATGCTCAAGGAAAAAGATGAATCTTATGCAAAGGCCTTTATCACACATGAGCAGGCAATAGAGATGACAAACCAGGATACCGTGGTTGTAGTGGTGGATACAAACCGGCCGAGTATGGCAGAGTGTGAGGAGATTTTGTATCTGACACGAACCATTGTCGTGCTGGATCATCACAGGCAGACAACAGAAAAAATTGAAAATGCATCACTGTCCTATATTGAGCCATCTGCATCGTCTGCGTGTGAGATGATTTCTGAAATACTGCAGTATTACGATGATGGGGTCAGGCTGAAGCCGTATGAAGCAGATACCATTTATGCCGGAATCATTATCGATACCAATAATTTTGTGGCAAAAACGGGAATGCGTACATTTGAGGCAGCTGCATTTTTGCGTCGCTACGGGGCAGATGTAGTACGGGTGCGCAAGGCATTTCGAAATGATATGGAAACGTATAAGGCGCGCGCGGAGGCAGTACGGCATGCGGAGGCCTTTATGGGCTGTTATGCGATCAGTATCTGTCCAAGTGACGGGCTTGAAAGTCCGAATGTTGTCGGCGCACAGGCCGCAAATGAGCTGCTCAATATTATTGGTGTAAAGGCATCGTTTGTACTCACTGATTACAACGGAAAGATTTTTATCAGTGCGCGTTCTATTGATGAAGTGAATGTGCAGATCATCATGGAGCGTCTTGGCGGCGGCGGTCATATGAATATTGCAGGAGCGCAGCTTTCGGGTACTGATCTGGATGGTGCCCGCCAGAAACTGAAGGAAGTATTGACACAGATGACGAAAGAAGGAGCGATTTAATTATGAAGGTTATTTTATTACAGGATGTAAAGGCACTTGGAAAAAAAGGTGAAGTGGTAAATGTAAGTGACGGATACGCGCGCAATATGCTGTTGAAGAAAGGGCTTGGAAAAGAAGCAAACGGCCAGAATATGAATGATCTTAAGCTTCAGAAAGCAAATGCGGAGAAGGTGGCACAGGAGAATCTCGCTGCGGCACAGGCACTTGCAGAGGAAATGAAGGACAAGGAAATAAAAGTGAGTGTAAAGGCAGGAGAGGGCGGAAGAGTTTTTGGATCTGTTTCCACAAAGGAAATTGCGGAGGAGATGAAAAAGCAGCTTGGTTATGAGATTGATAAGAAGAAGATTCAGCTGGATGCTCCGGTGAAGGCACTTGGCTATACAGAAATTGGCATTAAACTTCACACAAAGGTAACTGCAAAAATGCGTGTCCATGTAGTAGAGGCATAGAGCAAAATGCAGGGAGGAAAATACTGTGGATGAGACCTTGCTGAAGCGGGTTATGCCGCACAGCGTCGAGGCAGAGCAGTCTGTTATCGGCGCTATGCTGATGGATCGTGATGCGATCACAATTGCATCAGAAATTCTGACGACAGAAGATTTTTACCAGAAACAGTACGGCATTCTGTTTGAGGCAATGGTAGAGCTGTATACAGAAAACAGTCCGGTTGACCTTGTCACACTGCAGAACCGGCTGAGAGAAAAGGATGCTCCTGCGGAGGTCAGCAGTCTGGAGTTTGCCGGCGAATTGATCACTGCGGTTCCGACTTCTGTTAATGTAAAGTCCTACGCAGAGATCGTGGCGGAAAAAGCAGTCCTGCGCAGGCTTATTAAAGTGAACGAGGAAATTGCATCCGCATGCTACGCTGGAAAAGACAGTGTGGATGAGATCATGGAGGATACAGAAAAGAAGATCTTCCAGGTGCTGCAGCGAAAGACAAATGATGATTTTGTACCGATCAAGGATGTTGTACTGAATGCGCTGGATAAGATAGAGGCTGCAAGCCGGACAAGAGGAAATGTGACCGGACATGCAACTGGCTTTATTGATCTGGATTATAAGACAGCCGGATTTCAGAATTCAGATCTGATCCTGATCGCAGCGCGTCCGTCTATGGGAAAGACGGCGTTTGTACTCAATATTGCAGAGTATATGGCATTTCACAGCAATGAGACAGTTGCGATCTTCAGTCTGGAAATGTCTAAGGAACAGCTGGTAAACCGACTGTTCTCTCTTGAATCTCATGTAGAAGCTCAGAATCTTCGGACCGGAAATCTAAGCGACAGCGACTGGTCGAGCCTGATTGAGGCGGCAGGTATTATCGGAAAATCAAATCTGATTATTGATGATACGCCCGGTATTTCCGTTGCAAATCTGCGCAGCAAATGCAGAAAGTATAAGCTGGAGCATAATCTGGGCATTATCATGATTGACTATCTGCAGCTGATGACCGGAAGCAGAAGAGCCGAATCGCGTCAGCAGGAAATTTCAGATATCTCGCGTTCCCTAAAGGAGATTGCGCGAGAGCTGCAGGTTCCGGTGGTAGCGCTGTCGCAGCTGTCCCGTGCTGTGGAACAGCGTCCCGATCACAGACCGATGCTTTCGGATCTACGAGAGTCCGGAGCAATTGAGCAGGATGCCGACGTTGTTATGTTTTTATACCGTGATGATTACTACAATCATGATACAGATAAGAAGAATGTGGCAGAGGTCATCATTGCAAAACAGAGAAACGGTTCCATCGGCACTGTAGAGCTGGCATGGCTGCCGTCGTTTACGAAATTTGCAAATATGCAGAAATAGAAAAACAGAAACAAATAGAACGGAAACAAATAAAACGGAAAGAAAATCCTTTGCCTGGGCGGTAATAGCTTCGGGAAAGGATTTTTTTATGATACAGGAAAATTCATTTCCTGATTTTAGTTCTGAAAAGAGGAAAAGCTTCATAAAATAAATAGTAGCAGCCGCGAAGCAACTGCGAATGTGCGCTTTACAAATTTGCAGATTTAACTGGATAAAGGTATAAAAAAGTATAGGCACAGGGCAGCGGAAAAATTTCCGGAAATCGGGCTGGCCGGAATGCGAAAAAGGAGGAAGCTTTATGGAGGAACGGAATTATCAGGTGCAGGAGGCAGTGCGGCTCATAGGCGTTGAGTCGCATGTTTTGCGTTATTGGGAAGAAGAGCTTGGAGTTGTGGTTAAACGTACGAGACAAGGATATCGGATTTATTCTGAGGAAAATATCCAGTTCTTCCGACAGGTAAAAAAACTCAAAGCGCAGGGAATCGGTCTGAAAGCAATCCGGCTTTTGCTTGGAGATAAGAAGGAACGGAAAGCAGAAGAAATGGACTGGCTGATGCAAAGCCTCAAACAGACAGGAGCCAACCAGAGAGAGGATACCACCGAGGCGGCAGAAGAGGTAAAAGAATTACATAGCAACAAAGAAAGCAATAAAAAAATCTCCAAAGAAATTGATCAAGGAAGAGAAGAAAATGCTTTCGATACATCAGGCTGTGGGGAACAGAAGTTTTCAAACGGAGAAGAACCGCAGCTGGAATATGAAATTGTGACGAATGAATCAGAAACAATGGCGGAATTTGAAAAAATCCTGAAACGGATTATACGTGAGGTGGTAACAGATCAGAATGAAAAGCTGGAGCTTGCGGTAGCGGAACTGATTCGGGAAGAACTGGAAATTCAGTTGGATGCGATTCTGGAAGGAATGAAGGAAGCAGCAGCCGGGAAGAAGGAAACGGGAAGTATCTGGCAAAGAATCCGAGAATATATAAAGAGAATATATAGACAGAATATATAAGTAGAATATATAAGCAAAATATAGAAGCAAAATATAGAAGCAGAATATATAAGCAGTAAAAAAGGACATCCCCTTTGAACGGGGATGTCCTTTTGGGCTGGTACGAATTATTCAGCAGAAATTGCGCCAGTCGGGCAAGCTGCTTCACAGGTACCGCACTCAAGACAGGCATCAGCGTCGATGACGTACTTTCCATCACCTTCAGAGATAGCATCTGCCGGGCACTCGCTTGCACATGTTCCGCAAGCTACACACTCATCAGAAATAACGTATGCCATGATAGTATCCTCCTTTTAAAAATGATTGCCTCTCGGAATCTTCCCCTTATTCTAATACAAAAAGGGAAATAATGCAATGTCTTTCTTGTATTTCTGCCAAAACAAGGGACGAAAAATGACGAAAATATTACGGAATATTACGAAATATAAAGAATGTCAAAACCTGATGGATTCGGGTGTGTTGTGTCTTGAAACGCTTCTGAAAACGTACTATAATAAAACGCAGTTTCTACGGAAAAATAATGTGGAAGACTGCAGAAAAGAGGATTTTGCCAAAAATGACAGGGTTCTGTCAGAGCAGTCCAAAAAAATCAGGCAAGTGTATGAAAGGAGAAAAAAATGGCATCTACCGTAATTACGAAGGATATGACAATAGGAGAATTGTTGCAGATCAATGAGGGACTGGCTCCGGTACTGGTGGCTGGCGGCATGCATTGTGTCGGATGTCCGTCATCTCAGATGGAAACGGTTGAAGAGGCAGCCCAGGTACATGGAATCGAAACGGAGCTTCTTCTGGCCAGGCTGAATGCATTTTTAGAGGCACTGGAAAGCTGCTGAAGTAAGGCAGGGATAAAAAAGATTTCTGCAGAGAAAGAACAAGAATGACTTTGTCGGAAAAACAGGGGAAGAAAGCAGTATAAGTATGGAAGAGAAAACAGCAAAGAAGACTACAAAAAGAAAATCTGCAGTGCGGAAAACAGCATCGGCAGGTTTTATCAGAGAGCTTATTAAAGAGCAAAAAAAGCGAATTGAAAAGCAGAGAAAGTGGGAAGCGCATCTGAAGGAAACGATGCCACCGGCGAAATATCAGGAATATCTGGAGCGTGAAAAAAAGCGAAAGACAGTGATTGCTGTTCTTGCTGTGGTGGGAGCTGTGCTGTTTGTTCTGCTGATCAGTGCAATGGTACGGGGAATCGGAAAGCTGTTTTCGGGTCGCCCGGCATCTGCGCCGGCTGCAATTGTGGAAACTGAGACGGAGACGGAAGGTGTTTACCCGGAAAAGGACATTACAATCGGAAGTACAGGATGTATGCTGCTGCATTCACCGTTTATATCTTCTTACGTGGATGCAGACGGCAACTATGATTATTCATCGGTATATAAGTTTATTACACCTTATTACAGTGCGCCGGATTTTATGACGTGTGAATTTGAGGGGACACTTGGAGGACCGGAACTGGGCTATTCCGGATATCCGAATTTCAAATCACCGGATGTGATCATTAAAAATATCCGGGACAGCGGTGTGGATCTGCAGATGCTTGCAACGAATCATTCGTACGATGGTCTTTCTTCTGCGTTTCACCGCACAATGGAGGTTTACGAAAAGGATGGCATTGCCTATACGGGAATGCGGAAGAGCGTATCGGACAAGCGGTATTATGTGGCGGATATTGATGGCATAAAGGTTGGCTTTATGGATTACGTTTACGAGACTACCGGAACCGGTGTAAATTTGAATGGAATTCCGTTGGAAGAAAAGGACTGGGATTTGATTAACAGCTTTGATTATGATGATCTTGATCCGTTTTATGAAGAGGCAGCGCAGAACATAAAAGATATGCGGGCAGACGGCGCTCAGTTTATTGTTGCAAATATGCACTGGGGTCTGGAATACCATCTGACGGAATCGGATGAGCAGCGTGAAATTGCGCAGAAGCTCTGTAATCTCGGGGTAGATGCTCTGATCGGAGGCCATCCGCATTGCCTTCAGCCAATAGATGTATTTGAGAATGCGTCGGATGGGCACAAAATGTTCTGTATTTTTTCAGAAGGAAATGCGCTCAGCAATCAGAGAACGTATCTGATGACGAATGAAATGCCGACCGGCCATACGGAAGACGGAGTTATGGTGACACTTTCTCTTCACCAGAATACTGCCGGAGAAGTGTCGATCACAGATGTGAATATTCTTCCGACCTGGGTTTATCGATTCCAGGAAAATGGCTCAAAATATTATATCCTTCCGCTGGATGACGTGGACAGCCTTCCGGAAAAAACAGGAATAGAAGATCTTGGGGATGATGCACAAAAATCCTATGAACGTACGATGGAGGAGCTTGGAGCAGGGCTCGCAAAGGCGAAAGCTGCATTTGGGGAAGGTAATAAAGGAGATTGAAAAAATGGTAGTTCCAGCATTGTTATTTATTGTAGGTCTGCTCTGTCTGATCAAGGGCGGAGACTGGTTTGTGGACGGTGCCACAGGAATTGCGCGCAAATTCCATTTGCCGGAGCTTTTGATCGGAGCGACGGTCGTTTCAATTGGCACGACACTTCCGGAGGTCATGGTATCTACGACCTCTGCACTGACAGGGCACGGTGAAATTGCTTATGGAAATGCAATCGGATCGGTGATCTGTAATACAGCGCTGATTGCAGCGCTGACAGTTGCAATCCGACCGGGAACGGTAAATAAAAAGACGCTCCGTACGCCGGTGCTGTTCTTTTTTACGGCTGCAGTGATCTATGCAGGGGTTGCATATTTTACCGGATATTTCAGCCGGCCGGTTGGAGTTGTGCTGCTGCTGATCTTTGTTGCCTACATGATTGTTACAGTAAGACAGATGAAGAACAATCCGGAGCAGGCGGCAGAAGAGGAAGCAGAAGAAGAGGAAAATCCAATCGGAAAAAATATTGGACTTCTCGTGATCGGAGCGGTGCTGATTGCGGTTGGCGCAAATCTGCTGGTAGAGAATGGAACATTGATCGCTCAGGCACTTGGTGTGCCGGAATCGGTAATTGCACTTACGTTCGTAGCACTTGGCACCTCACTTCCGGAACTGGTAACGGCAATCACCTCGCTTGCAAAGGGGCATGGTGCGCTGTCACTTGGAAATGTGATCGGTGCAAATCTGTTTAATCTGGTTCTGGTATGTGGTGTATCAGTGACGCTTGCACCTTTTTCTATTCCGGGCGAATCTATGCTGCTTGGACATCCGGCTTCATTGGTGCTGGATCTTCCGGTGATGTTTGCCGTCATGCTGATTCTTACGGTGCCGGCACTGATTCGGGGAAAGCTTTCCAGAATGCAGGGAATCCTTCTGCTGGCGGTTTATGCAGCATTTTGTGTACTGGAGTTTGTAATGTAGCAGACGGACAGGCAGTAATTCGCACGCCTGCGAGCCGGATTGGATACATTACTTTATGGTTTTGCTATAGATATGGCATGCAGGTGTGGCAGAGGAATGGAAGTATTCAGGATATCAGTATTTGGGACATGAGCAGATGGCTTATGTCCCTTTTTTGCGAATATTGGGCAGGATTGTGGGAGTACGGAACAATCCGTAAGGAATCTTTTGACCTTAACATCATACGTATAAAAATCATAAAAAAAGCTTGCATTTCCGAACATTTGTGCTATCATATAAGAGAACATAAGTTCAGAACGAAAGTTCGGCATTGAGGAAAGGAATGGCACGAGATGGTTATTACACAGGAGCTGGATCTGTATCAAAAGCTGGAGATTCTTTCAGATGCAGCGAAATATGATGTGGCGTGTACTTCGAGCGGCGTGGACCGCAGTGGTAGCGGAGGTGGCATCGGCAACTGCATGGCACCTGGGATCTGCCATACATTTTCGGCGGATGGAAGATGTATTTCTCTTTTGAAGATTCTGTTTACGAATGAATGTATTTTTGATTGTCGTTATTGTATCAATCGCCGGTCAAATGACACACTCAGGACTTCCTTTACACCGGAGGAAATCTGTACACTGACGATGGAGTTTTATCGTCGAAACTATATTGAGGGTCTTTTTTTGAGTTCTGGAGTGCTGCATACGCCGGAGTATACGATGAATGAGCTGTATCAGACGCTTTATTTATTGAGGAGAAAATATCAGTTTGAGGGATACATTCATGTGAAAGTAATTCCGGGAGCACCAGATGAGCTTGTAAGTCGAATCGGTTTTCTGGCAGATCGTGTCAGTGTTAATCTTGAGCTTCCTACTGCGGATGGACTGAAGCTGCTTGCTCCGCATAAGACGCGTCAGCGGATTCTGGAACCGATGCGCCAGATTCAGATTATGCGGCAGGCAGACAAGGAGCTGTTGCCAATAAGAAAGGAAGAAGGGGAAAGGGACGGAAGGCTTTTTTTAACGGAAAGAGATGAGAAGAGACAGGATTTTATGGGAATATCAGAAAATGAAGCAGACAGTACGAAACAGCTCCCCAAAGACTTTTATCAGCTGCAAGAACGATGTATGAAAAACAGCTTATCGTTAAGAAGACTTCCGCGTTTTGTTCCGGCGGGACAAAGTACGCAGATGATCGTCGGAGCCACTGCGGAAAGTGATTTTCAGATTATCTCGGTGGCAGAGTCCTTGTACCGGAAGTTTGATTTAAAAAGAGTATTCTATTCTGCTTTTGTTCGGGTAAATGAAGATTCTCTGCTGCCTGATCTTCCGGGAGGTCCTCCGCTTAAAAGAGAGCATCGATTGTATCAGGCAGACTGGCTGATGCGATATTATGGTTTTGAGGCGAACGAACTGCTCAGTGAAAAACGTCCGAACTTCAATTCGCTTTTGGATCCGAAGTGTGACTGGGCACTTGCACATCTGGAATGCTTTCCGGTAGAAGTGAACCGGGCAGATTATTATACACTTCTGCGGGTTCCTGGGATTGGTCCCAAATCAGCAAGACGGATCGTGCAGGCGCGGCGAATGGGCAGACTGGATTTTCAGGATCTGAAGAAAGCAGGTGTTGTGCTGAAACGGGCAGTATATTTTATTACGTGCAGTGGTCGTCAAATGTATCCGCTGAAAATGAATGAGGATTTTATTTTACATAATTTACAAAGTGTACAGGCAGGAGGCGGAAGTCATTATGCAGGGCCAATTACTTATCGGCAGCTTTCGCTGTTTGATCAGGTAGGATAAAATTTCCGGGAATGTGCAGTGAAGAAACGAGAGGATTCATTTATGAATATTTTCTTATGTGAGGACACCATAGAGGGGATTTTTACAGCAGTATACGATGCATGGGCGAGCCGCCTTGGACACGCAAATGTGAAGCTTCAGGTACGAGGTGAGACGATGGAGCTGTTTGCAAGCTGTCATGAGGTGGAAACGGATATTTCAAAGGCAGAGAAGGTGGCGCGTACGATCCAAAGAGAAATGGGGAAGAAGGGATGGGAACAGATCAGCCGTGCGGCCCTGTCAACGAAGCAGGAGCGTGCAGATGCGATCTACAGGGTACTGATACTTGCATTGTCTGCAAAAAAGACAACAGAAGAAAGGCAGGTATCGCAATCAGACAAATCCCGAAGCAGTGATCGGTATGGCAGGGATGAGATGTATCGGACATATTGGACATATCGGAAAAAATCAGCCGACTGTCTGACTCAGATTCAGAATCCGAATGTCTGTCTTGTAATGGAGCTTGCAAGGAGTGTCTGGAATGAGACGCACCGTTATATGGGATTCGTACGCTTCCGTGAACTGCAGGGAGGAATATTGTTTTCTGAGATCGAACCGGAAAATCATATTTTGCCGCTTCTTGGAGCTCATTTTGCAGATCGTTTTCCGCGGGAAGCTTTTTTGATCGCAGATCGTACGCACAGAGAGGTGCTGGTACATAAAGCTGATGATTTGTGGCGGATTATAAAGGATGTTCCATTTGAAGCAGGTGGGTTTGGAAACAGAAAGATATCAGGACGGGAGGCTGAATTTGAGCATCTGTGGAGGGGATTTTGCAGCAGTATCTCGATTAAGGAGCGGGAGAATCCACAGCTGCAGCGTCAATTGTGGCCGTACAAGTTTAGAAAATGGATGACAGAAGGACAAAATGATTGGTAAAATTGATATGAAGCATGGAAAAACCTGACTGGAAGAAGCCAAAAGCGGAAACAGCATCTACTTTTGGGCTGTCAAATCTTTGGTTAAACTGACAAAAAGTGCAAAGCGTGAAAAAAACAGGCCAAAATCTCTTCGTTGACGGATGGTGTTAATTGTGTAATACTAGAGCAGGTTTGAAAAAGCATTCTCGCAATCTGCAAACCCCACTTTGCGGTATATTTTGCCCTCATTCGGTTGACGTAGCCCGCTACGTCGCCCTCATTCGGATAAAATCTCCTACAAACTGGGACTCACAGCTTACGAAAAGCCTTTTTCAAACACGCTCTAGAGCGGATTCAGAACGAATCAGAACCGGAAGTATCAAGGAGGAATTAAGGATGTTGGAGAAAAAAATTCAACTGAGAGCTTTTTCAGAGGTAAAGGAGTTTGTGAAAGCGGCTGAAAAATGCGAATTTGATGTGGATATTTTTTACAATCGCGTTGTGGTTGATGCAAAATCCATTCTGGGTGTGATGAGTATGGATCTTACAAGACCACTTACGGTTAAATATCATGTAGAAGATCAGGATTGTTTTGAACAGACATTGAATAAATTCGCAATGTAAAAAGGGATTTTTCGATTGGCTTTATTGAGTCGGCGGAAAATACAGAACTTCAATTACACGGAAGGATAAAAGGCAGCTGCAGATGTAAATATTCGTTTGCAGCTGTTTTTTTGTGATATTTGTGATATAGAAAATTTCAGCTTCTATGTCATAAAAGTCATAAAAAGCCTGCAGCGGGATATTGGGGGAGCGTATGGCAGAGCATAAATCAGAAAAGAAAATAAATCCGGAAATTCATATTTCTGTCAGAGACCTGGTAGAATTTATTTTGCGTTCCGGAGATATCGATGATCGAAACGGAGGGAACCTTCCGGATTATGATGCGATGCAGGAAGGAAGCCGCCTGCATCGGAAAATTCAGGGAAAGATGGGCGGAGGATACAAAGCGGAAGTACCGCTTTCGGTCCGCCTTTTTGGAAAAGGGTATACGCTGGTTGTGGAAGGGCGTGCGGATGGAATTTTTCAGGAAGAAATATGGTATATTGATGAGATCAAAACTATGTACCGGGAAGTTGAATCGCTGGAAAAACCGTATGAATTACATCTCGCACAGGCGAAATGCTACGCCTATATTTATTTGCTGCAAAATGATCTGAAGGAGATCGGGGTACAGATGACCTACTGTACACAGGAGACGGAGCAGATCCGCCGTTTCCGGCAGCAGTTTTCCGGTGAAGAGCTGACGGTGTGGTTTCAGGAACTGACAGATCAGTATCACAGATGGGCAGAACTGCAGAACAACTGGAAGAAAGTTCGGGGAGTGTCTTTGGAGAAGCTGTCCTTTCCTTTTCCATGGAGAAAGGGACAGCAAAAGCTGTCTGGTGACGTATATCGGACGATCCTGAGAAAAAAAACGCTGTTTATTCAGGCTCCGACCGGTACCGGAAAGACGCTTTCAACGGTTTTTCCGGCAGTAAAGGCAATGGGAGAAGGGCTGACAAATCGGATTTTCTATGCAACAGCAAAGACGGTAACACGTACAGTTGCAGAAGAAGCATTTGAACTGCTGCGCAGGGAAGGAATGCATTTGAAAACGGTTACGCTGACAGCAAAAGAAAAAATCTGTTTCTGTGAGGAGACAGAGTGCAATCCCGATGCGTGTCCGTATGCGAAAGGCCATTATGACAGGGTAAATGACGCGGTATTTGAATTGATTTCAGAAAGTGAAGCCTTTGATCGGTCAGCAATTACAGCGCAGGCAGAAAAATGGAAGGTCTGCCCGTTTGAAATGAGTCTGGACGTGGCACTGTGGTCGGATGCCGTGATCTGTGATTACAATTATCTGTTTGATCCACGGGCAAAATTAAAGCGCTTTTTTGGAGAATCGAATAAAGAGGAATTTATTTTTTTAATTGATGAAGCACATAATCTGGTGGACCGGGCAAGAGAAATGTTTTCAGCATCTTTATATAAGGAAGAATTTCTGACGCTGAAAAAAGAAGTAAAAGCATACAGCAAAAAGCTGACGCGGGCGCTGGAGCGGTGTAATGCATGGCTGCTGGACAAAAAGCGGGAGAATGGAGAACTTGCCGTGCTGGAAGATGTCGGGATGTTTCCGGTATATCTGATGAATCTATGTGGCGTGATGGAAGAATTTCTGGAAGACTGCCATAACGCTGTGCTTGGAAAACAGATCAAGGAGCTGTATTTCCAGGTGAGAACCTTCCTTGAGGTGAGTGATCGGATTGATGAAAACTATGTGATTTATTCGGAACTTTGTGAAGACGGCAGATTTCTTTTGAGACTGTATTGTGTGGATACTTCAAAAAATCTTCAGGAATGTCTGGATCGCGGACGCAGTACGATTTTCTTTTCTGCAACATTTCTGCCGATTCAATATTATAAAAGTCTGCTCAGTACCAGAAATGACAATTATGCAGTCTGTGCGGAGTCTGTTTTTCTGCCGGAAAAAAGAAAAATTTTACTTGGGACTGACACAAGCAGCCGCTATCAGAACCGGACGGAACAGGAATATGCCAGGATGGCTTCCTATATTGTACGGACGATCCGTGCAAAGCGGGGAAATTATATGGTCTTTTTTTCCTCTTACCAGATGATGATGCAGACAGCGCAACAGTTTCAGCTGCTTTGTGAAAAAGAACAGGAAGAAATGGAGCTGATCTGTCAGATGCCGGGAATGACAGAGACTCAAAGAGAGGAATTTCTGGAAACATTTGAGACGGTGCATGAAAAAGGACTGGCAGGGTTCTGCGTGATGGGCGGAATTTTTGGCGAGGGAATTGATTTAAAGGCAGAACGTCTGATTGGTGCAGTTGTAGTCGGCACCGGAATACCGCAGGTCTGCAAAGAACGGGAGCTGCTACGGATGTTTTTTGATAAAAGAGGTGCGGACGGCTTTTTTTATGCTTATCTCTGTCCGGGTATGAACAAGGTGCTTCAGTCTGCCGGAAGAGTAATTCGTACGGACAGCGATGAGGGCGTAATTCTTTTATTGGATGAGCGGTTTGGGAAACCAATCTACCGAAGAATGTTCCCAAAAGAGTGGGAACAGCCGGAAAGCTGTACGCTGCAGACAGTACAGGGGAAGCTGGAACAGTTCTGGGAGAAGAGGAAAGAATAAAATACGGTGTTAAACTTGTCAGATACACATATGTGTGTTAAAATTCGCGTAGAAGTGACAGGATACCCGTCCGAAACCGGGGTGCCCGACTTCAGACGGTAACAAAATAAAGCAGGATAAAACACATTCAGAGCGAGAAACAGGGAGGAACAAATGAGCAAGGTCAGAAGAATTTATGTCGAAAAGAAAGATCAGTTTGCAGTGGCAGCCAGAGGACTGGAGCATGAGGTGAAAAGCTATCTTGGAATCAAAGGTCTGGAAAAAGTCCGCATTCTGATCCGGTACGATATAGAAAATATTTCCGATGAGGTTTATAAAAGGGCATGCCACAGTGTGTTTTCTGAGCCGCCGGTAGATGTGCTTTATGAGGAGCAGTTTCCGGTAGCAGACGATGAGAAATCATTTGCAGTAGAGTTTCTTCCGGGACAGTTTGATCAGAGAGCGGATTCAGCTGTTCAGTGTGTGAAGTTTCTCAGAGAGGATGAGGAGCCGATCATCCGTTCCGCAACTGTTTATGTTGTAAAGGGTGCTGTATCAGAGGAAGAACTTGATGCAGTAAAAAATCACTGTATCAACCCGGTTGATTCCAGGGAGACAGGCTTTGCAAAGCCGGAAACGCTTGTGACGGAGTTTCAGGAGCCGGCCGACGTGATTACATTTGAAGGCTTTGCTGCAATGGAGGAAGCACCGTTAAAGGAACTTTATGCTTCTTTGAATCTTGCGATGACGTTCAAGGATTTCCTTCATATTCAGAATTATTTTAAAAATGAAGAAAAAAGGGATCCGTCGATGACAGAGATCCGCGTGCTGGATACGTACTGGTCTGATCATTGCCGTCATACAACATTTTCTACCGAACTGAAGCAGGTTGCATTTGATGACGGTTATTATAAGAAACCGATTGAGGATACGTATCGTCAGTATCTGGCAGATCACAGCGAGATATTTAAAGGACGGGAGGATAAGTTTGTCTGCCTGATGGACCTTGCACTGATGGCAATGCGCAAACTGAAAAAAGAAGGAAAGCTTCAGGACCAGGAAGAATCTGATGAGATCAATGCATGTTCCATTGTTGTTCCGGTAGAGGTTGACGGTGTGACAGAGGAGTGGCTTGTAAACTTTAAAAATGAGACACACAATCATCCGACCGAGATTGAGCCGTTTGGAGGCGCTGCAACGTGTCTTGGAGGGGCAATCCGTGATCCGCTTTCCGGACGTACCTATGTATATCAGGCAATGCGCGTGACCGGAGCAGCAGACCCGACGGTATCCGTAAAGAACACACTGAAGGGCAAGCTTCCGCAGAAGAAGCTGGTAAGAGACGCAGCACATGGCTACAGCTCCTATGGAAATCAGATTGGTCTTGCAACAGGTTATGTAAAAGAAATTTATCATCCGGATTATGTGGCTAAGCGTATGGAGATCGGAGCAGTGATGGGCGCTGCACCGAGAAGAGCGGTAATCCGTGAAAATTCAGATCCGGGAGATATCATTATTCTGCTTGGCGGACGGACCGGAAGAGACGGAATCGGAGGAGCAACCGGTTCTTCCAAGGTACATACGGAGGCTTCCATTGAGGTGTGCGGAGCAGAGGTACAGAAGGGAAATGCACCGACAGAGCGTAAGATCCAGAGATTGTTCCGCAGAGAGGAAGTCAGCCGTCTGATCAAGAAATGCAACGACTTTGGAGCCGGTGGAGTATCGGTAGCGATCGGTGAGCTGGCAGAGGGACTCCATATTTATCTGGATAAAGTACCGAAAAAATACGCTGGTCTGGATGGAACAGAGCTTGCAATTTCAGAGTCTCAGGAACGTATGGCAGTTGTTGTGGATCCGGGCAATGTGGATGAATTTATGAAATATGCAGCTGAGGAAAATCTTGAGGCAGTGCAGGTGGCCGTTGTAACAAAGGAACCGCGTCTGGTACTGATCTGGAGAGAGAAAGAGATCGTAAATATTTCCCGTGCATTTCTGGATACGAACGGTGCGCATCAGGAAACCTCTGTGGAAGTGGAGATGCCGTCTGAGACAGAGAAATATTTTGTGAGAAAAGAAGTTGCAGATGTACGCGAAAAATGGCTGGAAACGCTGGCAGACCTGAATTGCTGCTCTCAGAAAGGGCTTGTTGAGATGTTTGACAGCTCTATCGGAGCAGGATCGGTGCTGATGCCATACGGTGGAAAGTACCAGCTGACCGAAACACAGGCTATGGTAGCGAAGCTTCCGGTGCTGGAAGGAAAATGTGATACGGTCACAATGATGAGTTATGGATTTGATCCATATCTGTCCAGCTGGAGTCCGTATCATGGAGCTGTTTATGCGGTTCTTGAGTCTGTGGCACGAATTGTAGCAAATGGCGGAGATTATCGCAGGATCCGTTTCACATTCCAGGAATATTTCCGCCGTATGACGGAGGATCCGAAACGCTGGAGCCAGCCGTTTGCAGCACTGCTTGGTGCATATTCTGCACAGCTTGGATTTGGTCTTCCGTCAATCGGAGGAAAGGACAGTATGTCCGGTACCTTTAATGAGATTGATGTGCCGCCGACACTCGTTTCCTTTGCGGTTGATATTGCAAAAGAAAGAGATATCGTGACACCGGAGCTGAAAAAGGCAGGCAGTAAGCTGGTACTTATGAAGGTTGAGAAGGATGCATACGATCTTCCGGTATACAGCCAGGTGATGGATCTGTATGAAAAATTCCATGAAAATGTACAGGCAGGAAGAATCCTTTCCGCTTATGCACTGGATGGAAAGGGGCTTGTGGCATCGCTTTCAAAGATGGCATTTGGAAACGGTCTTGGATTTAAGATCGAGCACAATGTAGATGAAAGAGATCTCTTTACAGCAGGATTCGGAGATATTGTGGCAGAGGTTCCATCAGAGGCAGTTGGAATGCTGGCGGGCACATACACGGTAGTCGGTGAGGTGACAGAGGACGGCGCATTTACATATCGTGATGTAAATATCAGTGCAGAAGAAGCACTCAATACATGGAAGGGCACGCTGGAGCGTGTATTTAAGACGGAATCCGGTATACCGACCGTCGGAGGCGGTCTGGATCTTGACGGTCAGAGAGAGGATGGTCCGAGCGCTTATTTCGTCGCTGCAAAAGACGGCGGAAAGAATGAAAACGGTATTTACCATACTGATAAAGTATATGTGTGCAAAAATAAGATCGCGAAACCGCGCGTGTTTATTCCGGTATTTCCGGGTACCAACTGTGAGTATGACAGTACAAAGGCTTTTGAACGTGCCGGCGCAGAGGTAGAAGTAAAAGTATTCCGTAATCTGACAGCAGAGGATATCCGTGAGTCTGTGGATGAGTTTGAAAAGTCAATCAGCCAGGCACAGATCATTATGTTCCCGGGCGGATTTTCCGCTGGTGATGAACCGGACGGATCAGCAAAATTCTTTGCAACTGCCTTCCAGAATGCGAAGCTGAAAGAAGCGGTTATGAAGCTGCTTAATGAGCGGGACGGACTGGCACTTGGTGTCTGCAACGGATTTCAGGCGCTGATTAAGCTCGGACTTGTGCCGGGTGGTGAAATTACCGGACAGAATGAAAATTCTCCGACGCTGACTTTTAACACGATCGGACGTCATATTTCAAAGATGGTTTATACAAAGGTAGTCAGCAACAAGTCTCCGTGGCTGGCAGGTGCGCAAACGGGAGGCGTTTACGTGAATCCGGCATCTCATGGGGAAGGACGTTTTGTTGCAAATAAGGAGTGGCTGCTGAAGCTGTTTGAAAACGGACAGGTGGCAACGCAGTACTGTGATCCGGAAGGAAATGTGAATGTCGGAGATGAAGAGTGGAATGTAAACGGCTCTTATCTTGCAATCGAGGGAATTACAAGTCCGGACGGAAGAGTTCTTGGAAAGATGGCACATTCTGAGCGCCGTGGCGAAGCTGTAGCCATTAATATTTACGGAGAGCAGGATATGAAGATCTTTGAGTCGGGAGTAGCATATTTTAAATAATGAATAGAAATAGGTTAAAGGCAGATAATGCCGAACAGTTGGCAGAGATTATAAAAGCAATCCAGCGTGGGGAAGAACCAACGCAGGAAAGTATCCGAAGAAACACGGAGAGTGCGCCTATGGCGGACTCTCCGATGTCAGGTTCAGAGGAAGCTGATACAGAAAAGACCGCAGCGAAAGAGTTGTCTGAAGAATCCGGACCGTCTAAGTGGCAGAGAGCGGAAGATACGCCTGAATCAAGGAAAAGGGATTCGCAGGAACCGGAAGATACGGATGAATCAAGGAAAGAAGAGCCGCAGGAACCGGAAGAGGAGGAAGACTGGGAAGGTATTTCTCCAAAGGAATTTGTGCAGAATGTGAGCGGATGGATACAGAAAATCCGGGGTTCTCTTCAGAAAAAGAAATCACAAAAAATCAAAACAAAGGGAACGGGAGAAACAGACCGCTTACAAAAGACGGCGGAAGACAATGAAGAAGCATACGTTCCATTGAATGTGATGCCGCAGGATGCGCGCAAAGAGAAGGAAGAAAAGGCTGCGGAAGAGGATTTTGAAAATGAAGTCCAAAAGGGGACGGAAGAAGAGTCCGAAAAGCAAATTCAGACGGCAGAGGATAATGATTTCCGTTTGGAGGATGAATTTGATGATTTTGGCACAGGGCTTCTGGGACGAAAGAGAGTCCGGCTGACAGATACGATGGAGGAAAACGAGCGTTTTCGACCTTCAAAGAGGATGCTCCGGAAAACAGAGGATCCAGATGAAACGGGCGATTCTGAAGAGAACGAAGGAGTTGCAGCGGCAGAGCCGGAGAAAAAAACGGAAATAAAAGCAAATCCTGAATCAGAAGAAAAACCGAAACGGAAAGCGATGTGGGCGTTCAGAAAAAAACAGAACGCGAAAGCAAAGCCAGAATCAGAAGAGAAAATAGAACAGGAAACAAGGCCGGAATCAGAAGAAAAAACGGAACAGGAAGCAAAGCCGGAATCAGAAGAGAAAATGGAACAGGAAGCAAAGCCGGAATCAGAAGAGAAAACGGAACAGGAAGCAAAGCCGGAATCAGAAGAAGAAACGAAGCCGGAAGAAACGCTTGTGGTCGGAGAAAACCAGAAGAAGCCGGATGAAACTCCGAAATCCGGAAGAAATAATTTCGGAAGACGTTTTCTTGGGCAACTGCAGGAACACGGGCTTGGCTTGCGTGAAATCGGCATGATTCTGGCAGGGGTGATTCTGGCAGTGCTGGTCGTTGTACTGGTCGGAAAGACGATTGCCGGGATGGTTTCTGATTCACAGAAAAGTGAAAATGTGACTGCTGACAAGGGACTGCGTGTTACGGTTGAGGATGAGCCGACCAGCTGGAGCAGTCGATGGCCTGTAAAGCTGAAATTTAAGGCTTCCGGTGCGACAGTCACAGGCATCCGGATCAACGGTACGGAATGCACCGCAGATAATCAGGGACTTGTGACGTATGAGGCTGACAGCTGGCAGCTGACAGCGGAGGTGGATACTGATCAGGGAGAAACGCTGCAGGCGAAAATAGAAATTCCGATGCTGGACGGCGAGGCGCCGGTTGTTCACGCAGTAAGAAAGCAGGATAAAATTGAACTCACGGCAGCGGATGCACGTTCTACGGTAACCGGGATTTATTATGCGGTAATAGATGCGGCAGCGCTCATGAATATACCGGAGTATCAGAAGTACAGTAGTCCGATCGCATATGAAGAAAACAAGAGATATTATTTTTATGCAGAGGATGCGGCCGGAAACTGCAGCGTACCGATTGTGACCAGCATGGAAACGGCTGAAAAGCTCGTGCTGAATCAGGAAGCAATCCATTTGTATCCGAACGGAAGCGCAGAGTTGACAGCAGAAGCATATCCGGAGGGTGCACTTCTTGAAAATCTGCGTTATGAGAGTATGAATCCGGAACTTTTTTCAGTAAATGAAAAAGGAATGGTGACTGCGCTTGGTGAGGGAACCGGAAGCATCAAGGTCAGTGCGGATGGCGTGGCGGATGCAGTCTGTACTGTGACGGTATCGGATACGAAGACTGTGACAGTCAGCACACTTGGAGACTGTACGCTTGGAACAGATGCATATTTCAGTACAGTTAACAGTTTTAATGCATATGACACAGCAAATGGCCATGATTACTTTTTTGCAAATGTGAAATCAATTCTGGAAGAGGATGATGTTACGTTCGCAAATCTGGAAGGAACGTTTACAACCTCAGACGAAAGAGCAGATAAGCAATATGCATTTAAGGGAGATCCGGATTATACGGAAATTCTGACAGATGGTTCCGTTGAGGTCGTAACGCTTGCAAATAATCACAGTGGTGATTACGGTGAACAGGGACTTGCTGATACGAAGGCGGCACTGGAGAGTGCCGGGATTGATTATTGTATCGGCGATACAATTGCATGGAAAGAGATCAATGGCATCAGAATTGCTTTTATTGGCATTTTTGTTAATTATGGAACGGATGACAGTGAAAATCAGCTTCGGGCAGATATCGAGACGGCCCAAAAACAGGGAGCAGAGCTGATTATCACGGCTTTTCACTGGGGAAGTGAGAAGGCGACGCAGCCGGATGAGACACAGCAGTCTTTAGCACATACGGCGATAGACTGTGGGGCAGATCTGGTAGTCGGACATCACCCGCATGTATTGCAGGGAATCGAACAGTATCAGGGGAAATACATTGTATACAGCCTTGGCAATTTCTGCTTTGGCGGAAACAGTAATCCTTCAGATATGGATACCATGATCTTCAGGCAGACATTCACGATTTCATCAGAAGGAACAGAAGAGAACAGTAAGGCAACGGTTATTCCGTGCAGCATTTCATCCGATGCAGGATATAATAATTATCAGCCTACCCCGGCAGAAGGAGAGGCTGCAACTGCGATTATTGAACGACTCAATGAGTACAGTGCATCGTACGGTGTGACCGTGGCGGAAGACGGAAGTGTAAGCAAAAGCGGATCCTGAAGGTCCGCTGCACCGCGTGCAATTGTAAATACAGGTTTACTGACTGTCAGGCAGAAAAAGCAGAGGATATGACACATGCTGTGTCGTATTCTCTGTTTTTCTTTGGAAAGTGAGTCAAAAAGCAGAAAAACTGAAGAATCTGGAGAACACAAAAAAGCCCCGCCCTTTACAGGAAAGAACGACACTTATTGTTTCAACGTGTTGTAAAAGAATTGTAGATATGATACACTCATCAAATGCGGCTGTATATCAGATGTGAGATATCTGATATAGCTGCCGGCAGAAGTATCGGGATGCACAGAAGAACAGGACATGCTTTGGATATGTGCATCTCGCAGCAGAAATGTCGGAGCATTAAAAAAGCTGCAGGGGGGAGAAGAGTATGTCAGATATTTGGTGTTATGAATTAAAGGGGGCAAAATACCTGCTCGCAGATGAACGGAACAAAAAACATCTTTTGGATCAGGTACTTGGGATGCACGAAAGGAAGAACTGGCGGGTATACGTGTTCTGTTTAACCGATGAGAGTGCATATGTAATTACTGATACAGGCGGCGACGGTACGCTGAAGGAAGAAATAGAGCAAAGCCTTGTCTGTTTTTTCAGAAGGTATGAAGGGTATCTGCCGCAAGGAGGTCAGCGGTCTTTGAATCTGTCTGAAAGATGGAGGATTACAGAAACCGCAGATCTGATGGAGGCATGCAGAGAAATTCATTGTCTTCCGGTGAGGCTTGGATATGTACACAAGCCAGGCGATTACTGGTGGAGCAGTTATTGCATGTACTGTGGCGGATATGCCTGGCCGGCGGTAGACTGCTGTGTTCTTCTGAAGTTTTTTAGTGAGGAGCCTGAAAAAGCTTTCGTAAAATTTCGCAGATTTCACAGAAAACAAACAAGTATTTTAAATAATAACGAATAAAAAATAAAAACATAACGTAAATCAGATAAAATTCTTAAAAAAATCGAAAGCCTGTGACAAAGCAAAAAAAACATGCTAGAATGAACGCGCAAATCAGAAAGTGGAGAGGAGCGTGAAAAGTCAAATGAAAAAAACAGTTATCGCAGGTATGGGACTTGTTTTGGCAGGTGCATTGATGCTTGGCGGATGTTCGTCGGGTGATTCAAAGAATAGTACCTCTGTAACAGAATCCCAAAAGAGTAATGCGAAGGAAGCGGATGCTTCGAAAGAAACCGCAAAGCAGGAGACAGAAGGAGCACAGAAAAATACAGGGGATCTGACAGCCGGAACGGCCGGTGATTCAGACAACGGACAGACATCAGAAAGCAAAGAGACAAATGTGACTGTGGATACAAAGGATCCTGACGAACAAAATACGGAAACACAGAATCAGGAAACACAGGATCAGGAAACACCTGACGTGCAGGAGTTGGAGACACAGACAGAAGAAGAGTCAAACACACAGGATGAATTTGTTTCAGGCACTTACGTTGGAGACGGAGAGAGCATCACGATCAGTGAAATGACAGATGGAACGCTTACTTTTTCCTTTGAGCAGGCAGGTATTACCGGTACCGCCAAGTGGAATGGCAATGCAGCGGTTTATTCCGGTGACGATGGCCATCAGATTGAGTTTCAACAGGATGACACAATTCTTACGGTTACCGTGACAGGGGAGCAGGGAGAAGAGAGCGATTCACCGCTGGCTGGTAGCTATGTAAAAGAGGCTGACTGAAAAAAGAAAACCGTCATTCTGACGGGAGAAGACGTTGAAATATGCACTTTTTTCAACGAAAATAGCGTTGCGGACTGAAATGAAAAATGCTATCATAGCAGGCGGTAAAGCAAAGAAACCGTTGTACTGATTGGAGAGGACAGTATGAGCGAAAAAGTGGAAAATATAAAGAAATGGTTTAAAAAGTATCCGTATGCAATCGCGATTCTGTATATGATGTTCTATCTGAGTGTGTTTTCCTGGCTGGAAAAGAACGTTGTACCAAAGTATATTATACATTGTAAACTGGATGAGATGATTCCGTTTTGCGAAGCATTTATCATCCCATATGTGAGCTGGTTTGTTTACGTTCCGGCTGCATTTATCTGGTTTAAACACAGAGGCTGGGAAGACTATAAGAAGCTGTGTCTGATGGTATTTACCGGACTTACGATCTGTCTCGGTATTTATTTTGTATTTCCGACCGGATTGAATCTCAGGCTTGCGCAGAATCCTCATGAAACGGGCTTCCTTTATAATATGGTTCATTTGCTCAGAGCTATCGATACGCCGACGAATGTCTGTCCGTCCATTCACGTGATGAATACGGTCATGATTTTCCAGGCAGTCTGCAGTCTGGATCATTTAAAGAACAGAAAGCTGACGATTGCAGTTCATTTTGTGATCATGGTTCTGATCTGTGCATCAACGGTACTGCTCGACCAGCATTCCGTGATTGATGTAATCTGTGGTATTATGATGAGTGTTTTGATCCATGGATGCGTCTATAAAGTGGAGTGGAATGAGGCACTTACACTGAAAAAAACAGTTCAAAAAAAATTTTCGGAAAATGCTTGACAATTGCTACAATTCATATTATAATGATGAAGCAAGTTGAGGGAAACGAAAAAACGAAACGAAAAGCTTGCTTCACATGGGGTCTTAGCTCAGCTGGGAGAGCATCTGCCTTACAAGCAGAGGGTCATAGGTTCGAGCCCTA
>CAKRPI010000013.1 GCA_934376945.1 uncultured Lachnospiraceae bacterium
GCGATAGTAGTACAGTTGGTAGTACGCCACCTTGCCAAGGTGGAGGTCGCGGGTTCGAGTCCCGTCTGTCGCTCTTCCTATCTCAGAAGTCATTGCTTCTGAGATATTTTTTTGCAATTGAAGACTTCAAACGGTGGATAAAGCTGCTTATCTGCGTTCATGAGCAAGTAGCGAAACGGATTGCGAATGTCCGCTTTACACAAGAAATTTGTTGCGGAAGAAATACATGGCATCTGTAAATCTGTGCTTGCATGGTTGGCAGCTTCGCTTTATAATGAAATGACAGCAATGGCTGATTACAACCCGGGAGGAAATTATGATCGAACAGTTACTGACATTGGATGGAAATATACTGCTCTGGATTCAGGAACACGTAAGAGCGGAATGGCTGACGCCAATCGTGAAAGTGGTGACAAAGCTTGGAAGCATCGGATTTATCTGGATCATACTGTGTTTGTTTCTGCTGTGCTTCAGGAAAACAAGAAAGGCGGGGGTGGCAGGACTTCTGGCACTTGTACTGTCTCTTCTGATTAATAATGTAATTTTAAAACGACTTGTAGCAAGAACGAGGCCGTATGAAGTGATCGCAGGCCTGGAGCTTCTTACAAAAAAAGCGACGGATTTTTCTTTTCCGTCCGGTCATTCAGCGAGTTCCTTTGCGACGGCAGCTGCAGTGTGCAGTACGCAGAAGGGCAGCCGGTGGCGCTGGCTCGTTCTGATCGGTGCAGTATGTATGGCATTCACAAGACTTTATATTGGAATTCATTATCCGTCGGATGTAATCTGTGGCGCAATAAGCGGTACGCTTTGTGGACTTGCAGCAGCTTTTCTGACAGATCTTGCGGAAAAACACCTGCGCAATACAAGAAATATTTGATAAATGGAGAGGTTTGTTTCTATGAAAAAAGAAATCGTTGTCCGGCAGAATCGGTGTGACAATGAAATGAATCTGTTGCTGTTTGGCAGTTTTTTTCTGTATTTTGCGATGCAGTTTTTTATTGGCGAGCCAACGGAGCAGGCAGGTCTGGTAAACGGTCTGAATCTGCTTTTGTATATGGTATTTGTTCCGGGATTTCTTTTTCGGCTGGGATACTGTTTTCGTGGAATCAGTCTGATGAAAGAAGAGGCGCAGGGAAAGAAATATCTGGGGAAGATGGCACTTCGTTTCTGGCTGTATTTTCTGGCGCTCGCCGTTGGATATGGTGTGTATGTATCGCAGCTTCCGCTTTTTTATTGCCTGAATAATATCATTACATTTATGGATATCCCGGCAGTTTCAGCAGTCTTTTTTGCACTGGCACTAACGTCTGTCTTTGCAGTTGTGTTTTACAGCAGCCTGAAAAAGCTGGGTGAAAATGAAAAAGTGCTTCTCCTGCTTGCCATTGTGTTGGTGCTCCTTGCGCTGCTGCGGGTAAAAGGGGAAACGTATACGATCACAGCTGCACTTTTTGGAGCAGATACACAGCAGACAGTACCGGCAGTTCCGTATTTTGCTTATTTTTTGTTTGGCATGTGGATCGGAGAGAAAAAACCGGGATTCCAGTGGAAAATTGCAGGAATGGCGGCAGCAGTTACAGCTGCTTCACTTGCTTTATATCGAACACCGCTGCAGGATCTGTGCAGAGTAACGGCATCACTTTTGCCGGTGTACCTTATTTATGTTCTGAGTGAGGTGCTGTCCGATCTGACGGTTCGCTTTTATGTGGTGCGTTTTGTGACAGATACCGTTGAGCTTGTTTTTGCTGCATATGCGGTGGTTTTGATCATCTGCAAAAATTCCGACCGGCTTGCAGGCGCGTTGCCGGTGAAGGTGATTATAGCGGCAATATGTGTAATTGCAGTGATTTATGCAGCGATTGTTCTGTTCTGGTTTTTTGCAAAGCTGTACGAGCGATGGGCAGTTTATTTTGAGCAAAAGATAAAGCATAAGACTGCTGTTTATTTTCTGATTTACACCATCGTGTTTGCCTTTCTTCTCCTGCTTGCATTTGCAGATTTTGTAAAAACCGGCCGGACACTTCTCTGGCGGGCAGACGGAGTTTCGCAGTATTATCCGAAGGCTGTTTACTTTGTGGAATGTATCCAGAATTTAGTGAAAAGCTTTTTAAAGGGAGATTTTACGCTTCCGATGTATGACTTCCGACTTGGATTTGGAGGGGAAATCACGTACAGTCTGGAACCGCTTTATTTCCTGTTTGCATTATTTGGAAAAAAGAACGTGGAGTTTACGTATACATTTCTGATACTGCTCCGGTTCTATCTTTCCGGTGTGGCATTTTCTGTCTTTTGCCTGTATTTCAAAAAGGATTACGTGACCACATTTGTGGCCAGCTGTGTGTACGTATTCTGTGGGTTCTCGTTCTTCGGAGGGGCGAGACATGCGATGTTTATGATTCCGATGATTCTGTTTCCGCTGCTTCTGATCGCAGTTGAGGAGATCATTCGGGGGAAACGGTGGTATCTGTGCACAATTTTTGTTGCGATTTCCCTGTTTTCGAATTATTATTTCCTGTATATGAATACGATCGGAATGGGCATTTATTTTCTGGTACGTTTTTTCTGTCAGGAGGAAAAGGAAAAAAAGACATTCTTAAAATTCATACAAAAGGGATTGGTTATTTGCGGAACATATCTTCTTGGCGTAGCAATGTCCTGTATCGTACTGGTAACGACATTTGGTCTGTATGTGGGTTCGGATCGAAGCAGTACAGCTCTGATTAAAACGCCATCGTTGTTTTATTATACGAAGGAATGGATCCTGCGCTGCTTCCTGTGCTTTCCGACAACGGCAAATTCACCTGGAGAATGGCTGAAACTCGGATTTTTACCGATTGCATTTATTGCAGTGGTATTTCTGTTTACAAGAAAAGGCAGAAAAGAATTGAAGATCTTTTCTGTGATTGAACTGATTATGATGGTGCTCCCGCTTTCCGGTTTTGTGCTGAATGGATTCAGTTCGGTATCGAATCGCTGGTGTTATATGATCTCAATGCTGGCTGCTTATATTGTGGCAGACTGTCTAAGGGATATGTGTGAGATGGAGAAACGGGAAAAGCTGATCTGTGCAGCCGTAATCGGAGTCTATGGCTATCTTGCGTTTTTTGGCAATTATATGACAACACGGCACGTACAGCGGGCTTTTTGGGGACTTGCCCTTACGTATGCGGGGCTTTTGTTCTGTCAGAAAAATTTCCCCAAATTCCGTTATGTGGCAAAGCAGAGCCTGCTGATCCTGATGACGGTAGTGATGATTTTTGTAAACGGTCATTCCTTGTATGGAACGGCAAAGGTTGTAGAAGAGTATGTTGCCGCCGGAAAGCCTCAAGGTGAGATCGAAGATTCTCCGCTGCGTGCAGTAGCTGAGGTGGGAGATGACAGCTTTTACCGTGTTGCGGTACCAAAATTAAATTATTCGACGATCTCTTCGGCAATGCTTCTTGATTATAATGGAATCGTTATGTTTAACAGCACAATTAATTCGGCGATTTCTGAGTATCTTGAAGCGATGGGGGCAACGAGCTACAGCGTGACCCAGCTGCTGGGATTGAGTAACCGGGCATTTATGACGGAGCTGGCAGCCGTGAAATATTATGCATACTATGATATTGCTTCCACAAGAAAACCGCCGTATGGAAATGAAGCGATTCTGGAGACGGAGCTTGACGGGAAAAAGACGACAGTATGTGAAAATAAGTATGCGATGCCGCTTGGGTATACGTATGAAAAAGCTGTTTCCAGAGAAGAACTGGAGTCGTATGACGTACTGGAGCGTCAGGAGGTACTGATGCAGCGTGTAATGCTTGAGGATGTACCGGAGCAGGGAACAGATGGTATTCTCACGACCGCAGAACCGATCAAATTTACGACACAGGAATCGGGGCTGTATTATAATGGAACCTCGCTTGGAACAGTACGGGAGGACGGAACAGAGGACACGTCCAAAAACCGTACGATAACACTCTGTTTTGACGGACAGGCGAATTCAGAAACGTATCTCGTTTTGAAAAATGCGGTGTTGCCGGGTGATGGTTCTGAGACGAGAGTGAATATTACGTTCGAGACAAATGGAGACAGTTATACTTATAATTTCCGCTCGGAGGATGATCGTTACGGTACAAAGCAGAAGGATTACGTTATCAATCTCGGATATCATAAAGAAGCGGTTACAAAATGTACTATCCGTTTCAACAGAGATGCGGTGGTGAATTTTGATTCGCTGGAACTGTATGCGCAGCCAATGAAGAATCTTTCGAAGTATGCGGATGCGCTGCGGGAAGATGTGCTGGAAAATGAGAAGGTGGACGGCAATCGCGTAAGCGGAACGATTTCACTTGATCAGGATAAGTATCTGGTATTGAGCATACCGTATCAGAAGGGCTGGACTGCTTATGTAGACGGAGAAAAAACAGAACTTCTGCGTGCAAATTATATGTATATGGCGCTTCCACTTGCAGCAGGTGAACACGAGATTTCGCTGGAATTTGAAATCCCGGGTGTAAAATATGCGCTTGTGATTATGCCATCGGCATTTGGTGTATTTATCGTGCTGCTTGGAGTCCGGGTGATCCGAAAACGCAGAGCGTTGAAAAAGCAGAAAAAGGCAATGGAAGAGCAGTAAGGAGAGATAAAATTGTTATATTCAATTATCATACCATGCTATCGGTCTTCCCAGACGATTCGCAAGGTCGTTGAGATGACGATGGCGGAACTGAAAAAACTTGAAATTTCTGAGTATGAGTTTGTACTTGTGGATGATTGCTCTCCGGATGAGGGAGCAACTATGGCCGCACTTCTTTCTCTTGTACGGGATTATCCGTGTGTGCGGGCTGTGGAGCTTGCCAAAAATGCCGGACAGCATAATGCTGTGATGGCAGGGCTGAATTACGCAAAAGGGGATGCATTTATTGCAATGGATGATGATATGCAGACACATCCGTCCCAGCTGAAGTATCTTCTGGAAAAGTTTTATGAGGGTTATGACATTGTGTATGGCTATTATCCGGATAAGAAGCATAGTAAGTTCCGAAATTTCGGAAGCTACATTAACTCCTTGTCTGTGCGGGTTCTTCTGAAGAAACCAAAGGATCTGAAAACCTCAAGCTTTTGGGTGATCCGACGATTTGTGCGTGATTATGCCGTACAGTACCGCAGTGCTTATACACATTTGCAGGGATTGTTTTTGCGTACAACACGAAATATCTGCTCTGTACCGATCCGTCATTTTGAGCGGGAAGTAGGAACATCCAATTATACTTTGAAAAAATTATTGAAGCTGTGGTCAAATATCATCGGATTTTCAATTGTACCGCTGCAGCTGGCCATGAAAACCGGTTTTGCATTTTCGGCGATCGGTCTTCTTGGTGCAATTGCGGTTGTAATTCTGAAGCTGATCCGGCCAGCAACGTATATCGGATGGCCATCGATGATGGCAGCAATCTGCTTCTTCTCCGGCGTAAATTTGTTATTTATGGGTGTGATCGGAGAATACATAGGAAGAATTTTCCTTGGCATGAGCAATAATCCGCAGTTTGTTGTGCGTCAGATACATGAACAGGGAATAGAAGAGAGAATGCTTTCAGAGGCGGAATTGCGGCTGAAAAAAGAGGGCGAAAGGATGCCTCATACGGAGGAAGAAGTAAAAAAAGAAGAGCGTGCGGCGCATGATGGCAGAACGAAAAGCGGAGAGCCGCTTTAATATAAGGAGGGTATATGAAAAAGCTGATGATTATGGGAGCCGGGATTTATCAGGTTCCGCTGTTGAAAAAAGCAAAGGAAATGGGAATCTATACAATCGCGGTAAGTATTCCGGGAAATTACCCGGGTTTTGCACTTGCGGATAAGGTGTACTATGAAAATACTGTGGATTATGAAAAGGTTCTTGAGCTTGCAAAGCAGGAAAAAATTGATGGAATTGTCACGGCAGGAACGGATGTTGCGGTGATTACGATTGGAAAGGTCTGTGATGAGCTGGGGCTTTCCGGCATTAGCTTTGAGGCGGCTAAAATTGCTTCCAATAAGATTCTGATGAAAGAAAAATATGAGGAATATGGGGTACGTACCGCAAGATTTCGCGAGCTGCAGTTTGAAGATTCCATCGAAGAAAAGACAAAGGGATTGAATTTCCCACTGATCTTTAAGGCAGTGGATTCTTCCGGAAGCCGTGGAATCATCCGTGTAAATGCACCGGAAGAATTCGAAACGGCAAGGGAGATCGTAAAGGCAAGTTCCAGAACGAATTCTTATATTATTGAAGAGTTTATTGAGGGCGAGGAATTTGGAGCACAGGCATTTGTATATCACGGAAAAGTACAGTTTATTCTTCCGCACGGTGATTACGTGTTCCAGGGAGATACAGGAGTACCGATCGGTCATTTTGCACCGTATGTACTTAGTGAAGCACAGCTCAATGATACGAAGGTACAGCTTGAGCATGCAATTACCGCAATGGGGCTTGATAATTGTGCGGTTAATGCGGACTTCATTATGAAGGACGGAAAGACGTATGTACTGGAACTGGGAGGACGTTCCGGAGCAACGTGTCTGGCAGAGCTGGTGTCGATTTATTATGGCTTTGATTATTATGAAAAGCTGATTCTTGCTGCGCTTGGTGAGGATCTGACGTTTCCTCAGAAACAGGCTGCACCGAATGCAAGCATGCTTCTGCGCAGTGACAAGGACGGGGTGATCAAATCAATCACGAATGAGAATACGGAAGACGAGGATATTGTTGAAATTCAGTTTGATTTTAAGGTTGGAGACTCGGTAAAGAAATTCCATGTGGGACCGCATCGGATCGGTCATGTGATCACAAAGGGAAAAACGCTGGATGCAGCAGTAGAGAAGCTGAACGAAGCACTTGGGAAGATTCATATTATCGTAGAATAGTCGTTTATCGCAGAGTGACTGCTTCGAATATACACTTTACCCACCAGAGCATGTCAGTCAGATGATTTTCGAAAAAGTATTGATTTTATGGCAAAACGGGTTTAAAATGGGCAATTGGCTATAGTAACGTAAGAAACTGCAGCCGGTTGCCTTTTTCATTAACAGGGATACCGTTGCGACAGAATGAGAACAGCTGTATAACAGGAAGAGAAAAAGAGAGTACATGAAAGTGTCAGGAGGTAAAAAATGATTCAGAGAAAGAAAAAAACAGGAAAATGTCTGAGAAAAATGCTTTTGGGCATTGTGGCAGTATGGATGCTGTTTGGCAGTATGATGGTGCTGGCGCAGGAAGAATCACAGCTTCCAAATGGAAAGAGTGTTTATAATCTGCTGTTGATCGGTTCGGATCACAGAGATACGAGCTGGAATGGAAATTCAGATGTAATGATGGTAATGACGGTCAACCAGGAGATGCATAAACTGTTCCTGACTTCTTTCATGCGTGATCTGTATGCGAATATTCCGGGATACGGCGTGCACAAACTGAATTACGCGTATGCAGTTGGCGGAGCAGAAGTTTTGATGAATACGCTGGAGGATAATTATAATCTGGAAATTGATAATTATGCGGTGGTCGATTTTGACACGATGTCTGATATTGTGGATATTGTCGGCGGCGTTGAAATGGAAGTAAGCGATGCGGAAGCAGATGTCCTGAACGGATATCTTGTAAGCATGGGCGCAGAGGAGAGCAAGCTTCCAAGTGGCGGTACATACGTTTTAAACGGCAGACAGGCAGTTGCCTATATGCGGATCCGCTACGTGGGAAATGCAGATTACCAGAGAACACAGCGTCAAAGAGATGTGCTGGCCAGGATTTTTGAATCAATGAAAGGGATGGATGCAGCCGGTTTGACGGAATTGGCAAATAAGATCCTTCCGTGTGTGGAGCATAATATTGATGCAATGGGAATGATTCGTTTGATGGCGCTTTTGCCGGAGCTGACCGGATACGATCTGGAGGAAAGCCGGATCCCGTATGATGATCTGTATCATTCTGAGGGAGAGATGCTGGTACCGGATTTTGACGCGACAATCAGTAGGTTGCATGAGACACTGTATGGCAGACAGTAAAAGTATCGGAAGAAAATCACAGACAGTGTTACGTATTGTGAAGGTCCGTTTTACAGCGGATCGAAAGCAGACAATCAGATAAAAAGAAGAGACAGACAGAAATGATTTGGTGATTCAGGATTTCTGCTGTCTCTTTTTATTTGTTATTTGTTCTTTTTTCTCACCATGCTCAGAATTGGTTTCAGTTTTGGAAGAAAATACCAGATGCTGACGGGAAACGCAATTACTGCAATGAGATAACGCAGGTAAGAAGGCAGATGATAGGTGCTCATTGTAATGACACAGAGTAAAAAGTAGCTGCAGGAGATCAGCAATGTTTTGGAAAGCGGAATCAGCTGTTCGCCGGTCAGTCTTTTTTCCATAAATGCCTGGATGATCATCAGTGCCATGTATGAGAATGCCGTTGTATATGCGGCGGCCTGGTAGCCGAACCACAGAATTCCGAGGTAATTTAAAAATACGTTTAAAAACATGACAGATACAGTAGAGGCGGCTACAGAGGCTGTTTTTTTGTGATAGTTCTGAATCGCTGTGTAGCTGTAGCTGTAAAAGCGGAACAAGGTGCCTGTAACCATCGGAGCAACCAGATAAATGGCATCTATATATTTGTGGCCGCCAAGAATCAGAATGATCTCAGGAGCAAAGAGAACCAGTGCCCATGAAATCACGCCGAAGCCGTGCATGAGAACAGACCAGGAATTGCAGATATCGCGGCTTTCACCAATGGAAATCTTTTCATACATCCATGGCAGCCATGCATTCCAGACAGAGTCTTCCAGAATCCAGATGATGTAGGAAACGGTGGTGGCAACGGCGAAAACAGAGCCCTTAATATCACCGGTCATGGCAGTTACCATCAGCTTATCCGCCTGATTCATAATCTGGATGGAAAGTACCTCCGGGATCAGAGGAAGACTGAATTTAAGCGCGTATTTCCAGTAGGACAGATCGATCAGTTTTTTTCCCTGCACGAGCATGAGCGCAGCAACCGCAAAACCGCCGATGATCATAGGAATATAATATCCTGCAATACGCAGCTGCATCAGTGCGTCTTCATGTCCTGCTCTTTTTCCGAGTACAACAAGAAGTACAGACAGAAGTGTAGCAGGAATAACGGTAATGGCGGTAATTGTGGTGCTTACACGGTAGCGCATCATCTGTTTTTCACGGCGCTGCATATAAAAAAGACTCGTATGCGCATACGTGTAAAGAAACGCGATGATGAGCATGAAATCATTCATGGAGCAGAGCGCCTCTGCCTGTTTCCGAAAGATCAGAAAAATCACGAAAAAAGCGGAGATGGACAGGTAGGAGAGCGTCTGTACGCTGGAGACGTATTCGTTGAATTTTTCCCGGACATCGTATTTGGCCCGTTCGACACTTCGCCAGAGGCATAAGGACATGACCGGTGCGAAGATCAGAAGCCAGGACTCATAGATTTTGTATTGATTGTACTGGGTCTGCGAGAGCAGCCTTGTAAAAACCGGTGTCATTAAAAAAGTAATGCCGCGGACAATGAGCTGGCAGGCGATATAAAAGATTCCGGCCTTAAAGGCGCGGCGGTTTAAAGAGGAATCCTGATTTTTTTCTGTCATGGCTCAGCCCTTCTTTGGAATCTCACATACAAAGCAGCGCAGTTTTCCGTTTGGATCAGGCGGAATAACATCAAGCCACTCAATGCGAAAACGAAATTCATCTTTGTAGATATCATGCAGCTTCTTCAGGAAAAAGTCAGCAATCTGTTCTTTTGTATAAGTAGTATCAACCGGATCACGTACCAGTTCAACGCGCATATCGTGATACGATTCCTGGACAAAACGGAACTGGGCGATACCGGTAATACCGTTTGAGATCTTGCGCAACTCAAGAACAGAAGTACTTTCTTTGTTTTCATGGAGCACCATATCATTAAGCCGTCCATGGATTTTTGTAACGTACCGAATGCCTTCCTTTACATAGGAGGAGGCAGTATCGCCGATATCATAATTGATCAGCGGGAAATCGGTCTTGAAAAGCGGTGTAATAATGACACGGCCATTTTCGGCAAGCTGATTGTGGTCATCGTAAATATTGACAACGTGCGTGTCGTTGCAGATATCATAGTAGTTTTTTCCTAGCGCTTTAATGATGCAGCTGCCGGTTTCATCACTTCCGTATGCATCGACAAGTCCCGGACCGAAGGTCTTTTCCAGCGTTTTGCGCGTCATTTCATCGACCATTTCGCTGACCGGAATATACCATTTCGGATGGTGAATGGAAAGTCCGTGCTCCTGTGCATACAGAGCGATGCGCACAATACAGTTTTTGCGAAGACAGATCAGATCCGGCTGATAGGCATTGAGATCCCGGATGACGTCTGCCATGCCCTCAGGCGTGCAGCGTGTTTCGGAAAGCTTCCGGCGCTGCAGGATACCGAAGCGCTGCAAAATGGAATCATGCTGCTTTTTTTCTTTGCGATAACTGGATTCAAAGGTGATCATTTTTCCGAAGAGCGGATTATAACCAAATGTCATCAGGACACGGATCCAGTTGGCATTTGTGCAGGCATGTTCACGCTGAGACTGATACAGAGTAAGCGGAACACCGGTCGAACCGCTTGTGCTGGTGGTATCCCAGGAATCACGGGTCTCTGGGTGGGTATCGTACATTTCCTTCATCCAGGCGCGAAGCTCGGCTTTAGTCAGAACCGGAAATTTGACAAGATCTTCACTGCAGTGAAAATCATCCGGAGTAAGATGATGGTCATCGAAGCGTTTTCGGTAAAAAGGGATTTCGTAGGCGGCCTTCATGACTTTATGTACATTTCGGTTTTGCTTTTTTTTGATTTTTGCGCGGTCTTCGGAAAATTTTTTATCCAGTACCAGAAGATAGTACAGGGTAGAGACGTTGGTCAGTTTTTTCTGTAGCTGTAAACTCATGACAGATTCTCCTCTATGGTTCATTTTTGTAATGATGCTAGTGTACTGTATCACTCACATTTGGCCTAATGGCTTGTCTGAATTTCCATCTGCTGCGTTATCGTCAATCGACGATGCCACCGCATCGCCTCATTCCTCCGCCTTGCAGATTGAAAATTCATCCTGCGCCATTATACTGAAAGTGAATGATACAGTACACTAGGGTCAAAAGCCTGAAACCACGATGTGCTTGCACAGGAGTGGTTTTATGGCTTAATGACCCGTAAGGCATCTTTTGACCTTAATATCCTGTAATCTTTCACAGCCGGGAGAACAGAAAAATGTTCATCGGAAAGCTGAATGGAAACAGAAAGATGACAGGTTTGTTATCATTTGGCCGTGACCGCAGTGATTCTGCAGACGCTGGCAGTAGCAGTATAGCAGAATTTGCGATTACTTACAAGCGCCGGAAATTTTTAAAAAAATTTCAGAATTTACAGGGTTAAAAAAGCCTGAAAGGTATGTTAGAATAAAAAACAGAAAATACATGGCGGCTGTGGAAAAGCGGTGCGGCCTGACGGAAGTTGAGGAAGAAGCAGTGGAAGAAAAAAAAGAAGTAGCAGTAAAAAAGCAGGAGGATCTGGAATATCCGCTGATGATACCGGAAGAGAAAGAAAGCCGGGATTTGTGGAGCAGCATCAAGGAATTCCGGCGAAAATTTGCTAAGCCGGAGGTCGTGCCGGAAGAATTTCGTCTTCCGGAATTTACGACACCGCTTGAACGGAAGGAAGCCGATGTAAATCAAGGTCTTTCGAAGGAAGAGGTAGAGGAGCGTGTGGCGCGTGATGCAGTCAATCATGCAGTCGGCTCTGCTTCAAAGTCACAAAAGGAAATTATCTGCAGCAATATTTTTACGTATTTCAATCTGCTCTTTTTTGTTATCGCAATCATGCTGATCGCAGTAGGATCCTTTCGGGATCTTACATTTCTTCCGGTCATTATTGCCAATACGGCGATCGGAATCTTTCAGGAACTCCGTTCCAAGAAGGTACTGGATAACCTGACGATCTTAAATGCACCGAAAAATAAAGTTGTGCGTGACGGGCAGGAGCAGGTAATTGCCGCGGAAGAGCTGGTGCTTGACGATGTCATTATCCTTTCAGCCGGCAACCAGATTCCGGCGGATGCGGTCGTAATGGAAGGCGAGATTCTCGTAAATGAAGCGCTGCTGACCGGTGAATCAGATCAGATTACGAAGAAAAAGGGCGATGGACTGCTGTCTGGCAGCTTTGTTGTATCCGGGGAGTGCAGGGCTAGAATTGACAAGGTCGGAAGTGATTCCTATATTGCAAAGCTGACGCTGGAGGCAAAGGAGATGAAGGAAGGTGAAGTGTCGGAGATGATCCGGGCACTTGACCGTCTTGTTAAAATTGTCGGAGTGATTATTATTCCGATCGGCATCATTTTGTTCAGCCAGCAGCATTTCATTAACGAAACGCCGATCAGAGAGAGTGTAACGGCGACAGTTGCGGCAATTATCGGTATGATTCCGGAGGGACTGTATTTGTTGGCGAGCGTTGCACTGGCGGTCAGCGTGATGCGTCTGGCAAGCCAAAAGGTGCTTGTTCACAATATGAAATGTATTGAGACGCTGGCACGTGTTGATGTGCTCTGTGTCGATAAGACTGGTACGATCACAGATAATACAATGTCGGTGAAAAAGATTTTACCGCTGCGAAAGGCGGCAGAATACAGTACAGGAAATGCGGATACGTCCGTCCAAGGCGCAGAGGTTCAGACCGTGTCTGAGGAAGAATCAATTTCCGGGAATGCTGATTTCAAAGATGCAGAAGAGGTCTCATTTACTGCCGAGGAAGCAGCGGCTTTTGAGCTGGCAGTCGGTGATTTTGCAGCAGCAATGTCAAATGATAATATTACGATGAAGGCGATTAAGGAATACTTCCGTAAACGAAGCGGAAAACGCCCGGAGAAGGTGATCCCGTTTTCCTCTGAGACGAAATACAGCGGTGCTGTCTTTGAGGATGGAAGCTATGTCCTTGGCGCACCGGAGTTTATTTTGCGGGAGCTGTACGATGTATACAGTGATCAGATCGAGCACTGGAGCCATCAGGGCTTTCGTGTTCTGGTATTTGCGGAATATTCGGGTGTCCTGAGCGGAGAAGCGCTTAGCGAACCGGTTTGTCCGCTTGGCATGATCCTGCTTGCCAATCCGATCCGGGAAAATGCACCGGAGACGTTCCGGTATTTTGCGGAGCAGGGCGTGGAGATCAAGGTAATTTCCGGAGATAATCCGGTTACGGTATCAGAGGTGGCAAAGGAAGCAGGAATCGCAAATGCAGAAGCATATGTGGATGCCTCAACACTTGAGGATTACGAGGAGATCTACGCTGCAGCGAAAAAATATACAGTATTTGGCCGTGTGACGCCGGATCAGAAACGACAGCTGGTCAGCGCTTTGAAGCATATGGGACATACGGTTGCAATGACCGGAGACGGTGTTAATGACGTTTTGGCGCTTAAGGATGCAGACTGCAGCATTGCAATGGCATCCGGCAGTGATGCGGCATCTCAGGTTGCCCAGCTGGTGCTTCTGGAATCTGATTTTTCAAAAATGCCGTCGGTTGTCGCAGAGGGACGCAGAGTTGTAAATAACATTGAACGAACGGCAAGCCTGTTCCTTGTCAAAAATATTTTTTCTCTGCTTCTGTCGATTTTTTCCATTGTGTTGCTTGTGAATTATCCGCTGGAGCCGTCACAGATTTCGCTGATCAGTATGTTTACCATTGGTATTCCTGCATTTTTCATGTCTCTGGAGCCAAATACAGAACGAATCAACGGACATTTCCTGAGCAACGTACTTTTTAAGGCATTGCCGGGTGGATTGACAGATTTTCTGGTAGTCAGCTGCCTGTACACATTCTGTATGGAATTCAATGTAAATGAGACAGATGTATCGACTTCCTGTACGGTGATTCTTGCAATTGTCGGGTTGATGATTCTCTTTAAGATTGCATCACCGATGACGAAATTTCACTGGGGATTATGGTTTGCCATGGTGGGCGGACTTTTGTATTGCATCATTTTTGTACGGAAGATTTTTGCGATCACGAGCATATCAAGACAGAGTATGATGCTGCTTCTGGTATTTGCTGTTGTGACGGAGCCAACGTTCCGATACTTGAGCTGCTGGATTAAAAAATTCTCTGAATTTTATCTGGAACAGAAGCGTAAACGTAAATATAAAGGAAACAAAGAGTGCGCAAATTGACTGAAATTTTTGTGGATTTTGTCTGAAGATACTGCTATAATAAAAAAAGTGATAATTGTTCAGAGCCACTGTTTTGTAAAAATCATGAGCAGGCAGCAAAAGCGGATTGCGATGTCTGCTTTGCGCACAAATAAAAAATTGACTGGCTGTGGACGATTGCAAAAGAATAGTAAGGAGATTTAAAATGAAACGTGTTCTTTTAAAGTTAAGCGGTGAGGCTCTTGCAGGGGAGAAAAAGACAGGTTTTGATGAACCGACCGTCATGAAAGTGGCGCTGCAGGTGAAGACACTGGTAGATCAGGGCATGGAAGTGGGCATTGTGATCGGAGGAGGAAATTTTTGGCGCGGCCGTTCCAGTGAAAATATTGACCGTACGAAAGCCGATCAGATCGGTATGCTTGCAACGGTAATGAACTGTATCTACGTATCAGAGATTTTTCGTGCAGCCGGTATGAAGACTGCAGTTATGACTCCGTTTGCATGCGGCGCATTTACTGAATTGTTCTCCAAGGACCGTGTAAAGGAATGTTTTGCATCAAAGACCGTGACATTTTTTGCGGGCGGTACGGGACATCCGTATTTTTCTACCGATACGGCAACCGTTCTGCGAGCCATTGAGATTGAAGCAGATGTGATTCTGCTTGCAAAATCCATCGACGGCGTATATGACAGTGATCCGAAGGATAATCCGGATGCCAGAAAATTTGATGAGATCTCAATTCAGGAAGTGATTGACAGAAAGCTCGGTGTGGTGGATATGACAGCCTCGATCCTGTGCATGGAACAGAAGATGCCGATGCTCGTATTTGGACTGAATCAGGAGAACAGTATTGTAAATACCGTAAGCGGATCGTTTAACGGAACAAAAGTGACCGTGGATTAAGGAGGATAAGAAAAATGGATGAGAGAATCAAGATTTATGACGAAAAAATGACGAAAACGTACAATAATCTTCTCGGAGAATTTGCCACGATCCGTGCCGGTCGTGCAAATCCGAATATTTTAAATAAACTGAAGGTAGACTACTATGGAACACCGACGCCGTTGCAGCAGATCGGAAATATTACGGTTCCGGAGCCGCGGATTCTGCAGATTCAGCCGTGGGAAGCTTCTATGGTGAAGGCGATCGAGAAAGCAATTCTGACCTCTGATATTGGTATCAACCCGTCAAATGACGGAAGAGTGATCCGTCTGGTATTTCCGGAACTGACAGAGGAGCGCAGAAAAGATCTTGTCAAGGAAGTTAAGAAAAAAGGTGAGGCCGGAAAGGTCGCACTTCGTAACATCCGCAGGGATGCCAACGATTATTTGAAGAAGCTCGGAAAAACAGAGGTATCCGAGGATGAGATTAAGGATCTGGAAGATGTAATACAGAAGCTGACGGATAAGTATATCAAGGAAGTTGATAAAGCAGTTGAAGAGAAGTCGAAAGAGATCCTGACAGTATAGGGGAAAACGGCAAAGCAAAGGGAGAAATACGGGGGGATTGGAAGATCCCCCTGTTTTTATGGGAGGAATAAGGAATGAATATTCCAAATCATGTTGCTATAATCCTGGATGGAAACGGCAGATGGGCAAAGAGCAAGGGAATGCCACGTAATTACGGTCATGTGCGTGGGGCGCAGAATCTGGAGGTAATCTGTGAAGATGCTTATAATTTGGGAATCCGGTATCTGACCGTTTATCTTTTTTCAACAGAGAACTGGAAGCGTTCACCGGAGGAAGTAGATGCACTGATGAAGCTGTTCCGGAAATATACGAAAACATGTATTAAGACAGCAAGAGACAATAATATGAAAGTCAGAGTGCTTGGAGATCCGTCGGCGCTGGCACCGGATCTGCAGGAAAGCCTGAAAGAGCTTGTAGAAAGCTCCAGAGATAATACCGGTCTGAATTTTCAGATTGCAATTAATTATGGAAGCCGTGATGAAATTATCCGTGCAGTCCGAAAGGTGTCGAGGGACTGCGCAGACGGAAAACTGAAGCCGGAGGAAATCACAGAGGAGTGTTTTTCCGGTTATCTTGATACGGCAGAAGTACCGGATCCGGATCTTCTGATCCGTACCAGTGGAGAACTGAGGCTTTCCAATTATCTGCTGTGGCAGCTGGCTTATACGGAATTTTATTTCACGGATGTACCGTGGCCGGCATTTAATAAAAAGGAACTTATAAAAGCAATTGAAAAGTACAACGAAAGAGACAGACGGTACGGCGGTCTGAAGGCCTGAGCGTCTAGGGGAAAGGAGCAGAAGAATTTATGTTTCGAACAAGACTGATAAGTGGAATTGTGCTGGTACTCATTGCGCTTGTGGTGATCATAAGTGGCGGTCCGGTACTGGCAGCTACGCTTTTTGCGATTTCGGAGATCGGACTGTTTGAATTGTACCGTGCGCTGAAAATCCAGACAAAGGAATTTTCACCGCTGGCGGCAGTGGGATATCTTGGAACGGCGGTATATTATGGAATTGTATTTTGGGGATATCAGTCATATACTATGGCAGTGATTCTCGGAGTTTTGATTCTTGTGATGACGGTATACGTTTTTACGTTTCCGAAATATCAGACGGAGCAGATTACAGGCACATTTTTCGGTGTGCTTTATGCATCGGTTATGCTTTCCTGTATCTATGAGCTGCGCAATCTGGAGAATGGTGTCTATCTGGTATGGTTGATTTTTCTCGGCTCCTGGGGATGTGATACGTGCGCATACTGTGTTGGAAAGCTGATTGGAAAACACAAAATGTCACCGAGATTGAGTCCGAAAAAGTCTGTTGAAGGAGCTGTTGGAGGAGTCGTCGGAGCAGCGATCCTTGGCGCTGTTTATGGAGCGGCAATTTCCGGAAGGATGGGCGGATCGGATCATGTGCTTCCGTTTGCGCTGATCTGTGCGGCGGGAGGATTGATCTCCATGGTCGGTGATCTTGCTGCATCGGCAATCAAACGAAACCACGGAATCAAGGATTATGGAAAGTTGATACCGGGACATGGAGGAATTTTGGACCGGTTTGACAGTGTGATTTTTATTGCGCCGGTTATTTATTATCTGGCAGGAGCGCTTGTATAACCGACGCGTGAGCATCTGGAAGAAAGGACAGGTAAGACGAATGAAGACTATTGCGATACTTGGCTCAACCGGTTCGATCGGAACGCAGACGTTAGATGTCGTGCGGGCGAACAAAGACATTCGTGTGGCAGCGCTTGCAGCGGGGAAAAATATCAGACTTTTAGAGCAGCAGATCCGGGAATTTCATCCGCGGCTTGCGGCGGTTGCATCGGAGGAGGATGCAAAGGCTCTGAAAACAGCGGTAGCTGATCTTCCGGTCACGATTCTTTGCGGGGAAGAAGGAAGAGAGGCTGTGGCTGTCTGCGAAGAAGCGGAGATACTGGTAACTGCGATCGTCGGCATGATCGGTATTCTTCCGACGATCCGTGCGGTTGAAGCAGGAAAGGACATTGCACTTGCGAACAAGGAGACTCTTGTGACGGCAGGTCATATTATTATGCCGCTTGCAAAGGAAAAAGGTGTGAAAATCCTGCCGGTAGACAGTGAGCACAGCGCGATTTTCCAGGCATTAAACGGGGAGGACGGGAGAGCAATTGATAAGATCCTTCTGACGGCGTCAGGAGGGCCGTTCCGTGGCAAAACGTTTGCAGAATTGAAAAATATGCGAGTGGAGGATGCTTTAAAGCATCCGAATTGGGCGATGGGGAGAAAGATTACGATTGATTCTGCATCAATGGTAAATAAGGGACTTGAGGTGATGGAGGCGCGGTGGCTTTTTGGGACGGAGCTGGAACAGATTCAGGTTCTGATCCAGCCGCAGAGTGTAATCCATTCGATGGTACAATTTAAGGATGGAGCGGTAATTGCGCAGCTTGGCACACCGGATATGAAACTGCCGATTCAGTATGCACTCTATTATCCGGAACGCAGATATCTGGCCGGTGACCGGCTTGATTTTGCAGCACTTGGTAAAATTACGTTTGAGAATCCGGATCCAGAAACATTTCTCGGTCTGAAGTATGCGCTGGAAGCAGCAAAAACAGGCGGTTCCATGCCTACGGTCTTTAATGCGGCAAACGAACGTGCTGTGAGCAAATTTCTGGACAGAAGAATCGGATTTACAGATATTTATACGATTATACGCAGCTGTATGGATGCGCATCAGACAATGGAGAATCCGGATATCCATCAGATTCTTGAGACAGAACAAAGCGTGTATGAATTTATTGAGAGCAGGTGGTAAAGGTTGAGTATTGTCATTGCACTGCTGGTTTTCAGCGTAATTATCATTTTTCATGAATTTGGCCATTTTTTGCTTGCCAAATTAAATAAGATTACAGTCGTAGAGTTTTCACTCGGTATGGGGCCGCGTCTCTTAAGTTTCCAGGGTGGTGAAACGAGATATTCTTGGAAACTTCTTCCGTTTGGAGGCTCCTGCATGATGCTTGGAGAAGACGGAGAGGAAGAAACAGAAGGATCGTTTGGAAGCAAATCTGTATGGGCAAGGATGTCTGTGATTGCTGCGGGGCCAATTTTTAATTTTATTCTTGCATTTGTAATGGCGCTTTTTATTGTCGGAAATCTTGGATATGATGTGCCGGTGCTGCTGAATGTAACAGAAGGGATGCCGGCGGCAGAAGCAGGACTTCAGGCAGGAGACCGCATTGTAAGAATGAACGGTAAAAAAATCCATCTCTATCGGGAAGTGCAGAATTATTCCACCTTTCATCAGGGAAAAACAGTAGTAATTCAATATGAACGTGACGGGGAGCTTCATGAAGCAACGGTGACGCCGGAGCTGACGGATGGCGGTTACAAGTATGGAATTGGCGGAAATATCAATTATCGTCAGAAAACGAATTTTCTGGAAACACTGGAATACAGTGCGTATGAGGTTTACTATTGGATTGATACAACGGTATCAAGCCTTGGGATGCTGCTAAAAGGTGGTGTGCAGCTTGATGACATGTCCGGTCCGGTTGGTGTGGTAGATGCAATTGGAACCACATATCAGAAGAGCCGGGATGAGGGGACGTTTTATGTCTGGATGAATCTGCTTAATATTGCGATCCTGTTGTCGGCCAATCTGGGAGTGATGAATCTGCTGCCGATTCCGGCGTTGGATGGTGGACGTCTTGTGTTTCTGATTGTGGAGGCGATCCGGCGCAGACGCGTAGAACCGGAGCTTGAAGCCAAAATCCATTTTGCTGGGCTGATGCTGCTGATGCTGCTGATGGTTGTTGTAATGTTTAATGATGTGAAGAAGCTGATTCTGTAAGAATTGACTTTATAAGAGCCGATTTTGCAGGAGCTGAATGTATAAGATCTGGAAATAAAAGGAACTGTCCGGCAGAGATAAATGGGAAAATAAATTTCCTCAGATTCTGACGACAGTTCCTTTTTGTAGTGTAATGAGAAAGTTTTATTGTGCAAGCTGTTCGTAAAACAGTGTCACGGTCATTTGTATGTAAGGCACGGCAAAGAGAAGACCAAGTCCGAGTGAGAGGACGCAAAGAAGCAGTACACCAAGGAAGGTGAGAGAAAGCCACAGAAGAGCAAGGCGATGTCCGTTCATCATCTGTATGCATCCGGTAAGAAGCTCCTTTGTTGAACGCCACGGATCACGGGCGTGCAGGAAAAGAAAGCATGAAAAGGTAAGCAGAAAACACATCAGGGCAAGAAATACTAGAATCATCAGTACCAGAGAAAGCCAGAAGCTGCCAAAGATCATGCCGGAAGATAAAAAAATCAGCAGATAAAAAAAGGCAATTTCCGCAAGAAGACAGATAGCGCTGTATACTGCGATTGGTTCCGGATGAATGCGAAACGCATAGAAAATGTCCCGAATGGAAAATGGCTGTTTCGTTGCCAGATTCAGATAAAGCCGGAAGATGCCGGCCATCAGAACATTGTAAAGTGTATTTACGATTAAAAGTCCGGCCAGATAAAGAATTTGTGAGAAAAAGCCGGAAGACGCCGGAGAAAGAAGCGCCAGTATGACATTAAGCAAAAGTGTACATCCAAAGACGATCAGGGAAGCAAGTATCAGTGTACCGTAGTTTCCCTGCATTTTTATGCGCGCATTTCGTTTCAGTGCGGCTGAGTTTAACGTTTTCATACGAAATCACCTCCGGAAATATTGTAGGATGGCGAATCAGGGACAGATGGGGATGGAACGGTATCACTGCCGAAATAATAACGGTACAGATCGCCGAAAAAAGAATCGTAGTAGTCCGAATCCCTTGAACTGTTTCCGGAATTGCCGGAAGAAGGGGCCTCCTTTTTTGATTTGTCCTCCTGTGGAAGCTGGTAAGTGCCGGATGAATCATATTTTCCGAAAAGCTCGTCATAGACATCGGACATACCATATTCCTCAAATACAGAACGCGCCATTTCCTGGTAATAGGCGAGAGCCTGTGGATTGCTTTTCAGATAATCAACGGTGCGCAGAATCATAAAACTGCTTCCGGCAACAGAAATACATGAGAGAATCAGACCTGCAATGCTGCGCTTTGGCATTCTGTCTGTACGGGATAGAAGTGCACATAAAACAGAAAGTGCACCCAAAATTACCGCTGAGAGCGGAAATGTGATGGACGAGAGAGCCATGATGCCAAGTATAACACTGGCAGTTGCCATACCATTTGGACGATTTGGACGGCGGGGCGTGAAGTCCTCTTCCTGATTATAATTTTGCGAGTACATAGAACCTTCCTTTCTTTGGCCTGTTTCGGTATCTTATCACACATGGGATTTCAGATACAGAAACATGATAACACACAAAAAAGAGGGATGCAAGGCTGCAGGTCGGTTCTAAACGGTAGGAAAACAGAGTGCGGATGACTTTGCTGTTTCATCCGAAAATGAGTCATTTCTTCGGTTATAACTTGCCGTTTCCGGCAGTTTCTTATATAATAAAATGCTGTATGCAAGAATATTGGAAAAAAGCAGCACATTCTTGTGCAGCAGGAAGGAATCAGGAATGGATATTATAAAGACATTGGCGCAGGAGCTGGAGATAAAGGAAGGACAGGCAGAAGCTGCAGTGCAGCTGATCGATGATGGAAATACGATCCCGTTCATTTCGCGTTACCGGAAAGAAATGACAGGATCTTTAAATGATGAGATACTTCGAAAACTGTTTGAACGTCTGAATTATCTGCGGAGTCTTGAAGAAAAAAAGACGCAGGTGCTTTCAACGATTGAGGAGCAGGGAAAGCTGACAGAGGAATTACGGGCACAGATCGAAGCTGCACAGACACTGGTGGTAGTAGAGGATCTTTACCGTCCGTATCGTCCGAAACGACGGACAAGGGCAACGATTGCAAAAGAAAAAGGGCTGGAACCGTTTGCCCAGCTGATACTTCTGCAAAAGACGGAGCGCCCGCTTGAACAGGAAGCAGAGGCGTATTTATCAGAGGAAAAAGGCGTTGCAAACGCTGCGGAGGCGATAAGCGGTGCGCAGGATATTGTAGCAGAACAGATCTCAGATGAGGCAGATTACCGAAGCCGTATCCGGAGTATGACGATGAAAGAAGGCATGCTGACTGCAGCGGCAAAGGATGAAAACGTACAGTCTGTATATGAAACGTATTATTCATATGCGGAACCGCTGATGAAAACAGCGGGTCATCGGATTCTTGCAATTAATCGAGGGGAAAAGGAAAAAATTCTGACGGTGAAAATCGAAGCTCCGGAGGAGCGGATTTTGCAGTATCTGGAGCGCCAGGTAATAAAAGGAAATAATCCAAATACCACTCCTGTGCTGAAAGAAGCAGTGGCAGACAGCTACCGCAGACTGATCGCACCGGCCATTGAACGCGAAATACGCAGTGCACTGACGGAAAAAGCAGAAGACGGAGCGATCGGTGTATTTGGTAAGAACCTGGAACAGCTTCTGATGCAACCGCCAATTGCAGGACAGGTTGTACTTGGCTGGGATCCGGCATTTCGTACCGGGTGTAAGCTGGCTGTTGTGGATGCGACCGGAAAGGTACTTGATACGACAGTGATCTATCCGACGGCACCGACGAATGAGGCAAAGATCAAAGCCGCAAAAGAAACCTTAAAGGATCTGATCCGAAAGTACGGCGTAACGTTGATTTCACTTGGAAACGGAACGGCTTCCCGTGAATCTGAACAGATCATAGTGGAACTGTTAAAAGAAATTCCGGAAAAGGTATCGTATGTGATTACAAATGAAGCAGGGGCGTCCGTTTATTCCGCAAGCAAGCTTGCCACAGAAGAGTTCCCGAATTTTGATGTGGGACAGCGAAGCGCGGCATCGATTGCGCGCAGGGTGCAGGATCCACTGGCAGAGCTGGTGAAGATTGATCCGAAATCGATTGGAGTCGGACAGTATCAGCATGATATGAATCAGAAAAAGCTGGGGGAAGCACTTGATGGCGTGGTAGAAGACAGCGTAAACAAAGTCGGCGTCGATCTGAATACGGCATCCGTCCCGCTGATGGAGCATATTTCCGGTATTTCAAAGGCAATTGCCAAGAATATTGTAGCATATCGTGAAGAGCATGGAAGATTTGCAGACCGCAGAGAGCTTCTGAAGGTACCGAAGCTTGGACCGAAGGCATTTGAGCAGTGTGCGGGCTTTATGCGAATTGCGGGCGGAAAGAATCCGTTTGATGCAACAAGTATTCATCCGGAAAGTTATGAAGCAGCCCAAATGCTGCTTGGGGAACTGGGTTACACAAGTGACTGGGCAGCAGAAGGCGGTGTAAAGGCACTTTATGTAAAAGATTATAAAAAAATGGCACAGAAGATAGGTGTTGGAGAACCGACTTTGCGTGATATTGTGCAGGAGCTGTGCAAACCGGGACGAGATCCGAGAGAAGAAATGCCGAAGCCGATTCTGCGTACGGATGTCCTTGATATGAAAGACCTGAAAGAAGGAATGCTTCTTAAAGGGACAGTGCGCAATGTGATCGATTTCGGTGCTTTTGTGGATATTGGTGTGCATCAGGACGGACTGGTACATGTTTCTCAGATGTCGGACAAAAAATTTGTAAAGCATCCGCTGGAAGTTGTCAGTGTCGGTGATGTAGTGGATGTAAAGGTGATCGGAGTGGATCTGCAGAAAAAAAGAATTTCTTTATCAATGAAAATCTGAATGTGATTTCAGGTTTAACCGATACAAGTAAGTCCCCTGCGAGGTTGCGGGAAGCAATAAGCAGGGGACTTGCTTGTATCCATAAGTGGGACAGGATCACATAGGATAACGGTTATGAGCAGAAAAGGTTTGAATGATTTGCCGTGTCGGTGTCGTTTGTTATGATATGCTGGTGAATCAGAAAACGAATCAAATCGTAAAGCTCCGGACGGATTTGCTCCAGAGAAGCCGGCTGATTATAGAGCAGCGGATTGTAGATGGCGCCTCCTACCAGTTCAATCAGAAGATAGATCATGATTTCAGGATCGCGAAATTGATAACCGGATTCGTGCAGGAGCTGCTGATATACCTGATAGACATTTTCTTCATTTTCTTCATTTCCGGCGACCAGATTATTGCGAAAGATTCCCCAGCTTAAGTGCTTTGAAATAAAGCCGAGTAAAGAACGGTCTTCCTGCAGCTTTTGAATGATGTAATCCACAATATGAAGAATCTGTTCCTCAAAATTCTGGATGTTTGCTTCACGGACAGAGTGATAAGCATCAAGAAAAAGAGTAGCGGCCTTGTGTGCGATCAATTTATTGCGCAGATCATATTTATCTGAAAAATACAGATAAAAGGTTCCCTTTGCTACGCCGGCGCTGTCTACGATGTCTGAGATGGAAGTTTTCTGGAATCCCTTTGAAGTAAACAGTGAAAACGCTGTATTCAGCAGAGATTCCTTTTTCTGCCTCTTATTTACTTCTATTTTTCCCACATTAAATCCCTCCATAGCTTATTTGCGTTATTGCTGTATTTCTAATTCTTAACACAAAACAGGAAGGAAGTCAATAAGTTCGGGGTGAAATATTGACCAAAAGTCATTTTTTGTTCAAGGATGATATCGTATCTCGACGCGAGATGCGCATCATAAAATGCATAACAGATTCTTCTGTACATAGAGTAAGACAAGAGTAAAGCAGATTACAAAGCATATATTAAGAGGTGCTTCAAAAGGAAAAAGCGGTTGACGGGTATGAAACGGTTGGTGTAGGATTAAGATATGTTCTGAAAGTGGATATAGAAAAGAAATCCCAATGAAAAGAGACAATGGTAAGGAGGCAGAAATGGGAGAAAAGACAAAAAAAATGGCAGTTGATCTTGCGGTCGATTTGCTTGGGGGATTATTAGTAGCAATTGCAATTTACAGTTTTGCGGTGCCGGCGGATTTTCCGATGACGGGAGTGTCCGGTATTGCACTTGTTTTTTATCATTTGTTCGGACTTCCGGTCGGAACCATTACGGTTCTTTTGAATATTCCGATTATTATCTTCTGTTATAAAACGCTTGGTCGTACATTTTATATGAAATCACTGAAAACGACATTGGTTACATCTGTGGTAATAGATTTAGTCGGACCACGTCTTCCTGTTTACCAGGGAGATCTGATCCTTGCGGCAATTTGCGCCGGAGTTTTGCTTGGTGTCGGATATGCAATTATTTTTATGCGCGGATCTTCTACCGGAGGATTCGATTTTATTATGATGGCGGTGAAATTTTACTATCCGCACCTTTCTCTTGGAAAGATAGCGTTTGCGATGGATACTGCGGTGATTGTAATAAGTGGTTTTGTGATCGGAAGCAGCGGAAGCAGTATTATTTACGGACTTGTTTTGAATTATTTGTATTCTACAGTATTGGATAAGGTAATTTATGGTACAAATTCCGGAAAGCTGACGTTGATTATTACAGATGCTCCAAGAAAGATGGTAGATGAGATCGATCGGATCACGGGACGCGGGACAACTATTTTAAAAGCTGTTGGAGGATATTCCGGGGAGCAGAAGGAAGTTGTCATGTGTGCAAGCAACAGTAAGGAAATGTATGCGATCCGAAAAAGAGCGCATGAGATTGATGAACGGGCATTCGTAATTATCGTAGAATCGAATGAAGTAATCGGAGAAGGCTTTCGGGCGCCGGGAGATACGAATCTGATGTAAAACAGGGGATGCAGAAAGAACTTGTCTGTGAAGAGTTCCGGCAATTTTGCAGGCGGTGAAAAAGGAGTGCGAAGGTCTGCGTCAAAGCGGAAAATATCGTGGATGTGGGGGCAACATGGAAGAGCAGGAAGAAAGAAGAAATAAAATGGAAAAGCGTCAGGAAAAACAGGCAGTATTGGTAAGCGCCTGCCTTCTTGGAATGGAATGCCGGTATGACGGCGGAAACAATGCGGTTTCTGGTATGGAGCAATTAAAAGAAAGGGCTGTTCTGATTCCGTTTTGTCCGGAACTATACGGCGGGCTTTCAACTCCGAGAGAGCCTTCCGAGATCCGGGACGGAAAAGTCTGGTCCAAAAGTGGAAAGGATGTTACGGCTCAGTTTGAAAAGGGAGCGAAGGAAGCGGCGAAAGCGGCAAAGCTGTCCGGCTGTGTGGCGGCAGTTCTGAAGCAGCGTAGTCCGTCGTGCGGAAGCAGCCAGATCTATGACGGAACATTTCAGGGAAGACGGATTGAGGGGCAGGGGATCACAGCGGCCGTGCTTGAACGGGAAGGCTTGAAGCTGTTTGACGAAAAGCAGCTGGAAGCATGCACTGCATGGCTGCAAAAAGTGTATGGAACGGCAGAATAAAAGAAAAATAAAGAAAGCGAAAGAAAACGAAAGAAAAATATAGAGGAGGAGCAAAAAAATGCTGAAAGATCTGATCAGGGCAAACAGGAGCTATCGTGGATACGATGAAAGCAGAAAAATTACAGAAGAAGAGCTTTTGGAGCTGGTGGATTGTGCAAGGCTGACCCCTTCGAGTATTAATATGCAGCCATTTCGGTATTATCTTGCATGGGAAAAGGAAGAAGTCGACAAAATCCAGGCACTGACAAAATGGGCACGCGCACTTCCACAGCTGGAGCTTCCACATCCGGGTATGTATCCGACTGCCTTTATTGTGATCTGCCAGGATACCAGTGTGAATGATTCGCTGGCAAGATTTCAAAAGGATGTTGGAATTGTGGCACAGACGATGTTATTAGCGGCTACGGAAATGGGACTTGGCGGATGTATGATTGGTAATTTTCCGGCAGCTACCTTAAAGGAGGTTTTGGCTCTTCCGGAGAAATTAGCACCCTTACTTGTGGTGGCGATCGGGAAACCGGCAGAAAAAGTTATTCTGACAGAGCTTGAAGAAGGCGGAGATACCAATTATTACCGGGATGAAAATGATGTGCACTACGTGCCGAAGCGAAAACTGGAAGATGTTGTGGTTACAGGAAAAAAGCTTCAGAAAGAAGAAAAATAAAAAAGAAGATAAATAAAAAAGAAGGAGAGGGAGAATACAGATGAAAAACTGGAATCGATTTACTTATCAGCCGGGACTTCCGCTTGGAAAGGATGGAAGGAGAGTGACCGGAGGAGAGGCACATATTGCACTCTCAAGAGAAGCAGCAGCAGAAGGAATGGTCCTTCTGAAAAATGAAAAACAGGTGCTGCCGCTTGCGGTGGGAACAAAGGTGGCAGTTTTCGGTAAAGCCTGTGTGGATTATGTAAAAGGCGGAGGAGGAAGCGGTGATGTGACGGTAGCTTATGTCCGTAACCTGCTGGATGGACTTCGCTTGAAAGAAGCAGAAGGAAAAGTAAGTCTTTATGGACCACTTGGCGATTTTTACGAGAAGGAAGTGGAACAGCAGTATGAAGAGGGGATTGTACCTGGAATGACAGCTGAACCACAGATTCCGGAGGGACTTTTAAAAGAAGCAAGTGCGTTTGCAGACACCGCAATTGTAGTAATCTGCCGTTTTTCAGGAGAAAACTGGGATCGTACGGTCGGTGGAGAGCCACAGATGTGTGAGTATATGGCAGAGGAGGAGCTTACACTTTTACGCAGAGCTTCTCAGGTATTCGAACGCGGAGATTTTTATCTTTCGGCAGCAGAAGAGAAAATGTTGGCGGACGTAAAGGCAAATTTTAAAAAGGTTGTTGTCGTGATGAATGTCGGAGGTATGGTGGATTCCTCCTGGTTTGCACAGGATGATGAGATTTCGGCTGTTTTGATGGCATGGCAGGGCGGCATGGAAGGAGGCCTTGCATCGGCAGACATTCTGGTCGGAGAGGTTAGCCCGTCGGGCAAACTTGTGGATACATTTGCGCAGCGTCTGGAGGATTATCCGTCCTCTGGCAACTTCCATGAATCACAGACGTATGTCGATTATACGGATGATATTTATGTGGGATACCGATATTTTGAGACGATTCCGGGAGCAGCGGAAAAGGTAAATTATCCGTTTGGTTTCGGCCTTTCCTATACTGATTTTCTGATGGAGATAAAACAGGCAAATGTGACAACTGCAGGTGTCAGAGTGCTGGCTGCTGTAACGAATATCGGTAATTTTGCCGGAAAAGAGGTAGTTCAGCTGTATGTGTCGGCACCACAGGGCAGACTTGGAAAACCGGCAAAGGAACTGAAAGCCTTTACGAAAACGAGACTGCTGCAGCCAGGTGAAACACAGACGGTGTGTCTGATGGTTGCAAAAGAAGAACTGGCGAGCTATGACGATCTTGGAAAGGTTCAGAAGTCGGCATATGTTCTGGAAAAGGGAACGTATACATTCTGGATCGGTACAAGTGTAAGAGATGTCACAAAGGTGGGCGAATATACTGCAGAAGAGGACGAGGCAGTGCTTCAGCTTACGAGCCAGTGTGCACCGAATATGCTACCGCAGCGGATGACATCGGACGGCAGTATGGAGGAACTTCCGGTCAATCCGGATGCTGTACGGATTTCGGCGTGGAGTGTAAAGGAAACACCGCCGAAGGAGCCGGATATCAGAGGAAGAGAAGGAGCGATGCTTGGAACGGTGACACATGGAGCAAATCTTGCAGAAGTGGCCTCCGGTGTTATAACGCTGGATGAATTTGTTGAGAAGCTTTCGATAGAGGATCTGATTCATCTTGTATGTGGACAGCCTAATACCGGAATAGCCAATACCTTTGGCTTTGGAAATCTTCCGGAATACAACGTGCCAAATGTAATGACAGCAGACGGGCCGGCGGGTCTTCGCATTCGTCCGGAGGTGGGCGTTAAGACAACTGCTTTTCCATGTGCAACGCTTTTGGCCAGCACCTGGAATACACAGCTTGTGGAGCGCGTCGGAGAAGCCGGTGCAGAAGAAGTAAAAGAGAATAATATTGCGGTTTGGCTGACACCGGCAATGAATATTCACAGAAGCCCTCTGTGCGGCCGGAATTTTGAATATTATTCTGAGGATCCGCTGATCGCAGGAAAGATGGGGGCGGCATTGGTACGCGGTATTCAGTCAAGACAGATCGGCGCATCTGTGAAGCATTTTTGCTGCAACAACAAAGAGACAAGACGTGTGGAGAGTGATTCGAGGGTTTCAGAGCGTGCACTGAGGGAAATTTATCTGAAGGGTTTTGAAATCGTTGTAAAGGAAGCAGATCCATGGACGATCATGACCTCTTATAATATTGTAAATGGACAGCGGAGTTCGGAAAACAAAGATCTTCTGACCCACATTCTCCGGGAAGAATGGGCATTTGGCGGTATGGTGACGACAGACTGGTGGAATCATGCAGAGCAGTATCTGGAGCTTCAGGCCGGAAACGATGTGAAGATGGGCTGCGGCTATCCGGAGCGTCTGAAGAAGGATGTGGAGGAACAGCGTATTACAAGAGATGAGATCGCTGTCTGTGCAAAGAGAGTACTGGAACTTATTCTTAAAGTAAGCAAATAACTAAAAAGAGGGACTATGCAAAAAAATCTGACTAAAAATCTGACGGAGGGCAGCCCGGCGCGGCTGCTGCTCCTTTTTTCGCTGCCGCTGATGGCGGGAAATATTTTCCAGCAGCTTTATACGATTGTTGATACGGCAATCGTGGGGAAAGTACTTGGAGTAGAAGCACTTGCAGCGCTGGGAGCGGTGGATTGGCTGAACTGGCTGACACTTGGAGTGATTCAGGGATTCACACAGGGATTTGCAATTCTGATCGCACAGAAATTCGGAGCAGGAGAGAATGCTTCATTGAAACGCACAGTGGCGAATTCCATAGTGCTTTCTGTTTTCTGTGGTTTGTTGATTACAGCAGCAGGAGAGGGCTTGGCGGGAGGGGTACTGGATCTGCTTGGTACGCCGGAAAATATACGACCGGTTGGTATGGCATATCTTCGTGTTTTATTTGCCGGACTTCCTGTTGTAACAGCTTATAATCTCTGCGCCTGCATTCTGCGCTCACTTGGGGACAGTCGTACACCGTTATATGCAATGATTGTAGCATCTCTTACCAATATTGGGCTGGATCTGCTGTTTGTAATGGGATTTGACTGGGGAGTAAGAGGTGCCGCCGCAGCTACGATCATTGGCCAGATGATCTCGGTTCTTTACTGTCTTATAAAAATGCGGAGAATCGAACTGCTTCACTTGAAAAAAGAAGATTTTTATCCGCAGGGCCATCTGATGAAGCATCTTTTGATTCTTGGTTTACCGATGGCGTTTCAGAATTCTGTAATTTCTGTCGGTGGAATGATCGTGCAAAAGGTAATTAATGGATTTGGCGTTGCATTTATTGCAGGCTTTACCGCAACAAACAAGCTGTATGGTCTGCTGGAAACAGCGGCGACTTCCTATGGATATGCAATGGTTACGTATGCAGGTCAGAATCTGGGTGCCGGAAAGAAGAAACGCATCTCCTTGGGAATGCGAAGCGGTCTTATGATTTCACTTGTGACATCGATTGGGATCGCAGCCCTGATGATTGGTTTCGGAAAAATAATTCTTGGCTGGTTTATTACTACTGACGGCGAGGAAGGGGTACAGGCCCTGGCAATTGCATATCACTATCTGCAGATTATGAGTGTCTGTCTTCCGATTCTGTACGTGCTCCATGTGGTGAGAAGCTGTATTCAGGGTCTTGGAAATACAGTATTGCCAATGATTTCCGGTTTTGCAGAATTTATTATGAGGACCGGTGCGGCGCTTCTGCTTCCGCTGGCAGTTGGAGAGAGTGGTATTTTTTATGCCGAAATTATGGCGTGGCTCGGTGCGGATCTGATTCTGGTACCAGGTTATTTTCTTGTCATGAGAAAGATACGGGAGAGAGAAGTAGTGATGACAGAGACGTATTTGTCAAAATAAACAGAAAAATTTGTTAAACTCTTGACAAAAGGAAAACAATCTGTTATACTTTAGCACAGTTAAAGAAACACAGGTTTTGATTGCTGACGGATTTATGTGGAGCACCACAGTGTAATCAAAATTATAAGAGTCGACCGTCTGGACAGCATGAGAATTTTGGTGCTGTCCTTTTTAAACGGGTTGCGTGTTTCTTTTACCAATATCTATGAAAGTAGAAAGATACAGTACGTTAAGTGTCACATGACGGGAAGGTCAGTAAGTGTGAACGAAGGAGCAAAATGCTTCGCGTTACGGTATCGCTTCCGCTACTGCGTTAAGATGGATTTTCGATCATCCCTTTTTGCGCAGTTTTTTTATTGCTCAAAATCAGCTGATCTTGGCAGGGAGGACCGGAATTTCCGCAGGTCAGGCGAATTACAGAGATTCGCTTTGGTTAAAACACACAGGTGGAAATGAAAGGAGAACGGAAAACAATGGGATTCAAAACAGACATTGAAATTGCACAGGAGACAGAGATGCTGCCGATTACGGAGATTGCGAAGAAGGCAGGAATTGATTCAAAATATTTGGAGCAGTACGGTAATTACAAAGCAAAAATTGATTACAATCTTTTGAGAGAAACAGATAAAAAAGATGGCAAGCTGGTTCTTGTAACTGCAATCAACCCGACACCGGCAGGTGAAGGAAAGACTACGACAACGGTAGGTCTTGCAGACGGTATGCAGAAGCTTGGCAAGAATGTAATGGTAGCACTTCGTGAGCCGTCCCTCGGACCGGTATTCGGCGTTAAGGGCGGAGCTGCAGGCGGCGGATATGCACAGGTTGTTCCGAT
>CAKRPI010000014.1 GCA_934376945.1 uncultured Lachnospiraceae bacterium
CAGACGAGGTATCAGGACATGGCGAACAGAGTTTGGAGGAAACAGTCATGAACAGAAACAGAAAGTGCAGTAAAAAGGTGGCTGCAGGGATTGCAGTCGGAATGGCAGCAGTAATAAGTGCAACACCGGTATGGGCTGCAGAAGAGAGTGCATCCGTATCGAAGGAGGAAACCGTCTATGTCAACGCGGATGCTTCCGGAAATAAAGAAAATGTTACCGTTTCAAGCTGGCTGAAGAATGCCGGCTCAGAAAAGGAACTGAAGGATTCCAGTAATCTGCAGGATATCGTAAATGTAAAAGGTGATGAAACTTTTTCACAGGATGGAGAGGGGCTTACCTGGAGCACGGATGATGAGGATATTTATTATCAGGGAACGACGGATAAAGATCTTCCGGTTAATGTAAAGCTGACCTATTATCTGGATGGGCAGGAGATGGCTCCGGAAGATCTGAAGGGAAAGAGCGGTCATCTTGAAATTCATGTAAAATATGAAAATACGGAGAAACAGACTGTTAAAATCGGAGGGAAAGATCAGACCATCTACAGTCCGTTCGTGATGGTGACCGGAATGATCCTTCCGGGCGAGACGTTTAAGAATGTCACGATCGATAACGGAAAAATCGTTTCGGACGGAAACCGAGAGATCGTCGTTGGCTTTGGCATGCCTGGAATGCAGGAAAGCCTGAATCTTGATCAGCTTCAGGATATGATTGATGATCTGAAGGAAACCGAGGCGGAGACGGAAGAGGACTCGAAGTCTGAGACGGATGCAAAGGAAAAGGCAGAGACAGAAACAGAAACGGAGACAGAAGCTGAATCCGAGGACGATGAGGATGAGCTGAATCTTCCGGAAGGCTTTGTCGTATCGGCAGATGTGGAAGATTTTTCCATGAGCTCTACCTTTACAGTCGCATTGACGGATATTCTGAAACAGCTTGATACCGATAAGATTACGAATATTGATGATCTGAAGGATTCTCTAAATGATCTCGAAGATGCAGCGCTGAAGCTGGTGGATGGTACTTCAGATCTCTACGATGGTGTTGAGGAGCTGGATGACAAATACGGTGAGTTTGATGATGGCGTAAAAGAGTTAAAAGAAGGAATCGAAAAGCTGGTTGACGGAAGTGCTGACCTTCGCAGCGGTGCAGGAGAGCTGAAGGACGGAAGCTCTGATCTGGTGAGTGGTGTTGGTACCTTAAAGGATGGAAGCTCACAGCTGGTAAGCGGCGCAGCTTCCTTAAAGGATGGCACAGCAACCTTGAAAAATGGTACGTCTTCCCTTGTAAGCGGCGCAAAACAGGTGAATGACGGTACGTCTTCTCTGGCAGCAGGTGCAGGAGAGCTGAAGAGCGGAAGCGCGACGTTGAAGGCAGGAGTGGATCAGTATACCAGCGGAGCAGACGAGCTGAACAGTGGAATCCAGACGTATCTTGGAACGAAGGGAGCACTTTCGGGAAAGGTAGGGGAATTCCAGAAGGGAATCGCAACGCTGTCAAGTGGCGTGAAAGCGTATACAAAGGGAGCTTCTGATCTGGCAGACGGCATAACGGCATACGTGGCAGGCGAGACTGAAATGGCAACAAAGGCACAGGGGCTGAAGCCGCTTGTGACCGGACTGCCGACAATCCGTACTTCTTTAAATAAATTGTATCAGTCAGTAGACGGAAAAGGAGATAACGATCTCCTTGCAGGTGCAAAAACACTGGCAGGAGGTCTCGCACAGCTTGAGGCGGAGATTGAAGGAACGGATGTAACTTCCCTGATCCAGCTGGTAGACAGTATGATTGCTTCCGGAAAAGAATTGATTTCCGAGGCCGGCACAATGCAGGGTATATTGAACGATGAAATCAGTGGTCCGATGACAGAGATGCTGACAACAGGTGCAAAGCTGCAGCAGGGAATCAGTGGTCTCTCCGGTCAGCTTGCAGATTCTAAAAAGCAGGTGGAAACACTGAAGAATACGGTTAACAAATCGCTGGCAAGCCAGATTGCAGCACAGAATCAGAAACTTGCAGATGCGCAAAGTACAATGGACAATGCCGGCAATACATTTAAAGAAAAGGTAGATGCGGTAAATGACCAGATCGGCACAGTAAATCAGAAGATTGAAGCGTTCAATCAGGCAGCAGCGCAGCAGAATGCTACCGCGCAGCAGGCGGTAGATGCAGCGAAACAGGCAGCGTCTGATACGGCAGCACAGGCGTCCACAGCGGCATCCGCAGCCGGTTCGGCCTCGGGTACGGCAAGTGCAGCAAGTGGCAGTGCGGGTGATGCGGCAAATGCAGCTTCCGCTGCGGCGAACGATGCGGCAAATGCATCCAGTGTGGCGGGAAATGCAGCAGCACAGGCAAACCAGGCGGCCAGCGTGGCAGGGCAGGCAGCATCTGCAGCGCAGGCACTCTCAGAGACAAATCCGGAACTTGCAAGTCAGTTAAGCAGCCTTGCTTCCAGCCTGAGTGCTTCAGCCAATGAGCTGAGCAATGCGCAGGGCTCTCTTGGAAATGCATCAAATACGTTAAATGGTGATGCAGGTAATTTAAGCGGTGCGGCACAGACACTTTCCGGAAATGCAGGAGAGCTGAGCACATCCGCAGACAGCCTTTCTGCTTCTGCATCAGCGGCAGGTGGTGTATCTGCATCTTTGCCGGCTGTCAGCACGGAAACGGTTGCACCGATCGATCTGATTACTGCGGATGCGAGTCTTGGTACGCTTCCGACACTGGATACCATCGGACTGGATGAAAGTCTGACACAGGCATTAAACAGCATTCAGCTTCCGGATACGACCGCCCTTGAGCAGGGACTTGCTTTGATTCAGACAGATTACAATAAAGTTCAGAATACTGTAGCAAAGAAGTTGAATCCGGCCCTTCAGGATGTTCAGACGAAGCTGGACGGAATTAAGGCGATGGAAAAACAGATTCCGGCGAACCCACTTGGCAAGCTTCCGGCCGCAGTAAAGAAACTGAGCGACGGAGCGCAGGAGCTGAGTGCTGGTATGACGACACTTTCCACGAGCGTTGCAGCCTTCTACAAGGAAACCGAATCACTGCCGACAGCGGCAAATGGCATTCAGGCTCTGCTGGATGGATTTACGCAGCTTAGCAGCTATAATAAGTCACTGACAGACGGTGCGGCAGCGTTGAAGAAAAACAGGACAACGCTGGATAAGGGAGTTGACAGTCTGACAAGTGGAGCAAAGCAGTTAGCAGGCGGACTGAACACATTAAGTACACAGCTTTCTGCAGGCGCAGGCAAGCTGGCAGCAAACAGCAGCGCTCTCAGATCTGGTGCAAGTGATCTTGCTTCCGGTGCGGCGACCTTAAAGAGTGGTGCGGACACACTGGAAAATGGTACAGGAAGCCTGTACAGCGGATCCAGGACATTGGCTTCCGGTGCAGAAACGCTGGAGAGCGGAGCAGGCGCACTGTACGATGGAACGAAGACACTGGATTCCGGTGTATCGACCTTAAAGAGCGGAGCAGAGACACTGGAGAGCGGAGCAGGCGCACTGTACGATGGGGCGGAAACACTGGAAAGCGGTGTAAATGATCTCAACGACGGTGCAGAGACACTGGAGAGTGGAAGTACGGAAGTAAAAGACGGTATCTCTGAACTGAAGGATGGTGCAGAAGAGCTGCGTGACGGTATGAAGGAATTTGACGAAGAGGGAACGAGCAAGCTGCAGAAAGCAGTTGATGAAGATCTTTCCGATATTCTTGACCGGATTCGCATCCTGAGTTCTGCGGATTATGCATACAGCACCTACAGCGGACGTGTGGACGGAATGGATGGAAATGTAAAATTCATTATTGAAACCGCCCCGATTGAGCAGGAAGACTGATCGAAAAAATCAGAAAAATTGAAAAACGATGAAAGAAGAAGCCGTAAAACCATTGCAAAAATGGTTTTGCGGCTTCTTGTATTTGAACGCAGATAAGAATTCCCTCACCGACAGGTCGCAAAGCGACTGTGTTCATGAGCAAGTAGCGAAGTGGATTGCGAATGTCCGCTTTACAAGATATCGTAAAAGCCGGTAAATGGAATGAACGGAAATTTTTCGAAGGCTTGCGGCAGCGGAATATCTGTGGTATAGTAAAGAACACAGGGCGAGCATTTTACACTTATTTTATGAAATTTTGCTTGGCTCTGAACAGTTACAAATAATCGAAAATCAGAGCATATAGGAACTGACGGCAAAAATGAGCGGGAATGTTCGTGTTACATTTGCTCTGGGAAAGAATCAGAAATGAAAAAAGAAAACAGATTTCCGGTCTTATCAGGGAGCTTTTTGGGAAAGTTTTTGGATATTACGACATTGAAATTTCTGGCTGTCGGAGTGATCAATACGCTGGTCGGAACAGGTCTTATGTTTGTGCTTTATAATATTTTTTCAGTAAATTACTGGATTTCATCTGCTTCGAATTATATCGTGGGCAGTATCGTCAGCTATTTCCTGAATAAATATTTTACCTTTCAAAATAGAGAACGGTCAGTAAGGCAGATCATTCGATTTGTTGTAAATATTACTTTGTGCTATCTTGTTGCGTATGGAATGGCCAAACCATTGGTTTCCGCTGTGCTTTCCGGAATGAGTGAAAAGGTTCAGGGAAACTGTTCCATGCTTTGTGGGATGTGTCTGTTTGTGGCACTGAATTATCTGGGCCAGCGTTTTTTTGTGTTTGGTGAAAATAAATAAAAATGGATCTGCATGTTTTGTGACAAACCACAGCTGCACTGCATTTTCAAACGTGCGGCTGTGGTTTGTCTTAACTTTACGAACTTTTTTCGGTTCTGCTCAAAACTATTTAAGATTTTGTTTAAGAACTGTTCATGAAAATACGTTATCCTTAAATGAAAAGATGCGGGCGGAGGGAAAAATGGGAAAAAGCAGTGCAAAAAGAAACGGCATGGAAGAGAACCGCTTCCGGAAAAAGAAAACGGCGACAGGTGTGCTGGCATGGGCAGAACGGATTGTACCGATGTATATCTGGATTCCTTTGCTTTTTGAATTTGTATTTAATACATGTGTTTACACCGGCGCGAAAATAATTGCGGGAGGCTGGTATCATTACAATATTGAGACGAGACTGGATCTGGCGATTCCGTTTGTTCCGTGGACGGTTGCGATTTATTTTGGCTGTTATCTGTTCTGGGCGGCAAATTATGTTCTGAGCGTGCGGGGGGATGCAGCGTCTGCGTGGCGCTTTTTGAGTGCAGATTTCCTTGCAAAATGTGTCTGCCTGTTCTTTTTCCTGGTGTTTCCAACGACAAATACGCGCCCGGAGGTAGTCGGAAATTCGGTTTGGGATATTCTGATGCGCTTTTTGTATCGGGTAGATGCGGCAGACAATCTGTTTCCGTCGATCCATTGTCTGACAAGCTGGTTCTGTTATATTGGGATAAGAGGAAAGAAAGAGATTCCGAAGGCATATCGGGCTTTTTCCTGTCTGATGGCAGTTGCGGTATTTTTGTCAACCCTGACAACGAAACAGCATGTACTGGCTGATGTAGCTGCGGGAGCACTGCTTGCAGAAGCGACGTATGTACTGACTGTGAAAACCGGATTTGTTAAAAAATATCAGTCGTTTTTTGAGTGGGCGGACAGAACGCTGCACCTGAAACAGAAACCGGAGAGAAGGTAAATGAAAAATAAAAAGAAGGTATTTTGGAATACAGTCCTGTTTCTGACGATTCTTGGTCTTACTCTGTATGGGGTATTTCATGGAGAAGACATGGGAGAAATGAAAGCGGCACTGATGCAGACGAAGGTGCGGTGGCTGGTTCCGGCAGCGGGCTGCGTATTTGTTTTTATCTGGGGCGAATCGATCATTATCTGGTATATGCTTCGGACATACGGAATTCATATAAAAGAAGCACTCTGCTTTTTGATTTCGTCAGTCGGATTTTTCTTCAGCTGTGTGACACCGTCGGCGACGGGCGGACAGCCAATGCAGATTTATTTTATGAAGAAGGAAAAAATACCGATTCCGGTTTCGACAGTGATACTTATGATCGTGACGATTACTTATAAGCTGGTACTGGTCGTAGTGGGAGTAAGTATTCTGTTATTTGGAAGAGGATTTCAGGAACAATATCTTACCGGAATTCTTCCAATCTTTTATCTTGGCATTGCGCTTAATGTGTTTTGCGTATCTTTTATGATGATTCTTGTATTTCACCCGTCACTTGCAAAAAAGATGATGATCTGCGGACTGAAGCTGCTGGAACATCTTCATTTCATGAAAAAGAAAGAAATGCGTCTGCAGAGGCTGGAAGCTTCCATGGATATGTACAATGAAACGGCAGCCTTTATGAAGGAACATAAGCTTCTGATGGTAAATGTATTTCTGATCACACTCGGACAGAGACTTGCATTGTTTGCGGTAACGTGGTTTGTCTGTCTGGCGTTTTCTATCAGCGGACAGTCGGCCATAAAGGTGATCCTGCTTCAGGCTGTAATTTCCGTATCTGTAGATATGCTTCCGCTTCCGGGTGGAATGGGAATCAGTGAAACGCTGTTTCTGGCTATTTTTCCTCCGATATTCGGGGAACTGCTGCTGCCGGCCATGGTACTCAGCAGAGGACTTGGGTATTACAGTGAGCTTCTGATTTCCGCGATATTTACAGTGGTAGCAATGTTTGTTTTTGATCACAGAGAAGCGAAAAGAGAGAAAATACAGAAGCGAAATCAGATGCCCGGAAACAAGCAGAGCGTCGGCTGAGCAGAAAAAATTTAATAACAAAAGGAAGAAGAGAAAAAGGGGAAAAGCTATGTTGGGATTTTATGATTATACGGTTATTTTGACGTACTGCAGTCTTGCGTCATCGATATGCGGAATGTTCTGGGCATTTTCCGGTCATTTACACTGGGCGATCTTTTGCCTGGCGTTGTCAGGACTGTTTGATACGTTTGACGGAAAGGTTGCCAGAACGAAAAAAAACCGTACAGAAGATGAAAAAAATTTTGGAATTCAGATCGATTCCCTGTGTGATGTTATTTGTTTCGGTGTATATCCGGCGATCCTGTGTTATTTTTCCGGGATGCAGGATCTGATTGGGCTGGCAATTCTTGTATTTTATTGCCTGGCAGGTATGATTCGTCTTGCGTTTTTTAATGTTATGGAAACGAGCCGCCAGCAGCAGACGAGTGAGAACCGCAAATATTACCAGGGACTTCCGATCACCTCAATTGCAGTGATTCTTCCGCTTGTATATGTGAGCTCTTCACTGTATGCGCAGCATTTTATTATGGTACTTCATATTGTGATGCTGGTAACCGGGCTTCTTTTTATCCTGAATTTCCGTTTCCGTAAGCCGAACAACAAGGAGCTGGCAGCGCTGATCTGTATTGTGGCTGCGGCGGTCATTTATATCCTGATTTATTTCAGATGGAGAGGTTATATGCAGTGGAGTTGGAAGAATGTGATGAATCTGCTGCGCAGGCACAAATGAGTTTGCAGGAAATTGAACGCAGGTCGCGAAGCGACTGCGTTCATGAGCAAGTAGCGAAGCGGATTGCGAATGTCCGCTTTACATTCTGTAAAGCAGAGCTGTGCTGCTGAAATTCTCTGATGTACAGGGCGGAAAATGAGAGATGAATGGTGCCAGAACGCGTAATATACAGACAGGGCAGAGAATACAGGACAGGAGCGTGAAAAAAATTGTTACATAAAAAGAAAAAACAAAATATAACTGTGCAGGAAAAAAACAGTCAGGAAAAGCTGCTTTCCCTGCTCTATGATCATGCCGCGGGAAGAATCCTCCTGCGGCCTTTTCTGATGCCGTGGTTTTCAAAAGCAGGCGGGTGGCTGCTCTCGACCAGGCTTTCTTCGCTTGCGGTGAGGCCGTTTGCAAGGGCGAATGGGATTGATCTTACCGAGTGTAAAAAAGAGCGCTTCGTTTCCTTTAATGATTTTTTTACAAGAGAGCTCAGGAAAGGGATGAGGCAGATTGATGCGGAGGAGAATGCGTTCATCAGTCCGTGCGATGCAAGGCTTTCCGTTTATCCGGTGACGGAGAATGGCCGTTTCACGGTCAAGCATACGGAATACACCTTAAAAAGCCTGCTGCGCAGCAAGACATTGGCACATCGCTTTGATGGCGGATTGGTCTGGATCTATCGTCTTTGTGTCGATGATTATCATCGTTATATTTATCCTGCTGATGGTGTAAAATCTGAAAATGTGTGTATTCCCGGCATTTTTCATACGGTCAATCCAATCGCAAATGATCATTATCCGATTTATAAAGAAAATACCAGAGAATACTGTCTGCTTCAGACAGAGAACTTCGGGACACTGCTGATGATGGAGGTCGGAGCACTGCTGGTCGGAAAGATAGAGAACCGTATGGGCGGGCAGGCAGAAGTAAAGCGCGGAGAGGAAAAAGGAAATTTTGCGTTCGGAGGCTCTACGATCATTGTCGTGAGCGGACGCAATCAGGTACTGCCACTTCCGCAGATCAAAGAAAAAGCAGGTACAGCACAGGAAATTCGTGTGCGGATGGGAGAAAAAGTCGGGACAGGGGAAATGGAAAAAGAATAGTTAGATATGAAGAAAAAAATATGTTATAATAAATAACATGGGTATTAAAGGTAATTGTGCCATAGTACTTAATCGTAGACATTAAGTTTTTTGCGGAATGATTGTGTATTAAATAAACAGAGAGGATTTACTGAAGAATATGAAAGCAGAATATTTTGAAAATATGGATTATGAAACAATCGAACTGGATGAAATGACACAGATTTTTGAAAATAAAAAGACCTATTCGCGCCTTTCTGTTCCATCGGCAAATGAGAATATTGATTTTTTCTACAAGAAGGGATATGTATTAGTTGACCGAACGTTAGAGGTAAAAGTACCGTTGACAAGAAATAAGACGGATTTTGAGAAAATGGTACGATTGGATATAGAGAGAACGGTAGGCTGCAGGGAAGAAATTGCAAAAATCGCAATGGAGAGTTTTAAAGAGGATAACAGATTCCAAATTTTGAATCAGAAAGATCTGTATGGAAAAATTTTAGACCAGTGGTTAAAAAAAATGAAAGAAGCTTTTGTTTGTATTTATAAAGGCGAAATAGTTGGTTTTGCGGAAATTACAGAGGAGGATACTGATACGCCGTTTATTCATTTGGCGGCGACTGATGAAAAATATCGGCTTACGGGAGCTGGAATGAGCTTGTATGCATATTGCGCAGATTATTATAAAAAAGAAGGAAAAAGGGCGCTTACAGGAAGAATTTCCTCAAGGAATGTTGCTGTGATGAACCTGTATACAAGCTTAGGCGGACAGTTTTCAAAACCATGGGATATTTTTGCGAAACGTGTTAGTACATGCAATGAATGATAGAGAACAGCAATGGAAAAATGACGTTTCTTACGTTTATTATTGCCATGAAAATAAAAATATTGCAAACAATAGTGTGTTAGAGTATAATAAAACGCAGAATACTGATTTTATACAAAAGCATAACGAAAGTTGTGGCTGAAAAAAAGGAATAGATTAACTGTTTCTAAAAAAGAAAAATGGGTAAGGAGCAATAGCTTTATGGTTAGAATTGGCATATTATGTCCTTCAGAAATTGCATTTCGACGTTTTCTTCCGGCGCTTGGAAATTGTAAAGAATTTTCTTATGTGGGAGTAGCAGTTGCGGATTGTGATGAATGGTTTGGAGATACTAAACCGGATGAGATGGTTTGCAGAGAAGTTCTCGGCAAAGAGCTGGAAAAAGCAAAAAGTTTCCAGGAGAATTATGGCGGCAAGATTTTTTTAAGTTATAGAGAATTGATTGAAAGTGATGAAATTGATGCAGTTTATATTCCGCTTCCGCCGGCACTTCATTATAAGTGGGCGAAGACGGCGCTTCTTTCTAAAAAGCATGTGATGGTTGAAAAACCGGCTACGACAGAAAATTCGAAGACGGAAGAATTAATTGCAATTGCATCTGAGCACGGACTTGCCTTGCATGAGAACTATATGTTTGCATTTCACAGACAGCTGGAAGAAATCAGTGAGATGGTTGCAGAAAAGAAGCTGGGCGATGTGCGTTTGTACCGGATTAATTTTGGCTTTCCAAGGCGTGCAAAAAATGATTTCAGATATGCGAAAAAGCTTGGTGGCGGCGCACTTCTTGACTGTGGCGGTTATACATTAAAATATGCGTCAATGCTTCTTGGTGATACCGCGAGAATTGCATATGCGAATCTGAACTATACAGATGAATTTGATGTGGATCTGTATGGTTCTGCTGCGCTTGTGAATGATGCAGGAGAAACGGTACAGGTTTCTTTTGGAATGGACAACAGCTATAAATGTGAACTGGAAGTATGGGGAAGTACAGCAACACTCCAGACAGGACGTGTGCTGACGGCTCCTGCAGGATTTGTGCCTTCTTATACGATCACGGATAATCAGGGTGTTACAAATGGAACATTTTCTGCTGATGATACTTTTTCGAAGTCTCTGAATCGTTTCCTGAGCTGTGTAAATGACGAAAAAACAAGAACAGAGAATTATGAAGTAATTCACAGACAGGCATTGCTTGTGGATGAATTCGTAAAAAAGGCTGTTTCCTATGGAAAATAAAAAAGAATTTGGAAAGATCCGGTTTAAAATGAATCAGGATCCGGATGGTACGCTTACGGTCGCAGAATGCGGAAACGAGCTGCCATTTCTGGTAAAACGTTTTTTTATGATCAGTGATGTTCCGCCTGATGGTAAGCGAGGAGAGCATGCATGTAAAAATTCCGATTTTGTTTATTTGTGTGCGCATGGAAGTGTAAAGGTTTTACTGGATGATGGAATCAAAAGAGAAGAATATATTCTTAGACAGGATGAAGGTTGTGGGGTGTTTGTGCCTAAAATGACATGGATGGAGATCTATGAGTTTTCGGAGGACGCCGTGCTGCTGGTCCTGGCAAGTGAAAAATATGAAACGGGACAGTATTATAGTGACTACACCTGTTTTCGAAAAAAAGTAAGTGAAAGAGGAAGAGAAAATGAAGAATAAGAAACCAATATTAGTAGTAAGTCCATCGTTGCCTCCGATGCAGGAATATTTTGATGAGATCAGCACGATATGGGAGACAAAGCAGCTGACACATACGGGACCAAAGCATGTAAAGCTTCAGGCTGAGCTTGAAAAATATCTGGATGTAAAGCATGTGGAACTTTTTGCAAATGGTCATCTTGCACTGGAACTTGGACTTCAGGCGCTTGGACTGACCGGAGAGGTAATTACAACACCGTTCACATTTGCCTCTACGACACAGGCAATTCTTCGCTGTGGTCTGACACCGGTTTTTTGTGATATCAATCCGGATGATTACACAATGGATGTAGATAAGATCGAAGCATTAATCACAGATAAGACGAGCGCGATTCTTCCGGTTCATGTATATGGAAATATCTGTAATGTGGAAAGGATTGAAGAGATTGCGAAAAAGCATAATCTGAAAGTGATTTATGATGCTGCCCATGCCTTTGGTGAGACGTACAAAGGAAAAAATGCGGCAGCTCTTGGTGACATGTCCATGTTTAGTTTTCATGCGACAAAAGTATTTAATACTGTAGAAGGTGGATGCCTGTCTTTTGCAGATGATTCCTATGTGCAGACTTTGATCAGTCTCAGACAGTTTGGACAGACCCTTCATACAGATCACGTTCCGCTGGTCGGTACAAATGCAAAGATGACAGAAATGCATGCGGCAATGGGATTATGCAACCTTCACCATGTAGATGAGTACATTGAAAAACGTGCAGAGGTATTTGCATGTTACAGAGAACGTCTCAGCGGTGTTCCTGGAATTAAGCTTTGTGCTCCGCAGAAAGATGTCAAGAGCAATTATGCGTATTTCCCGGTTGTTTTTGATTCAGAGAAATTTGGTGCAACGAGAGATCAGGTAGCAGATCTGCTTCAGAAAGAGCAGATTTTTGCAAGAAAATACTTCTACCCGCTTACAAGTGATTTTGAGTGCTGCAAGGAGCGCGGAATTACGGCAGATGTACCGGTTGCTGAGTATATGGCATCGAATGTTCTTACACTTCCGTGCTTTTCAGATCTGTCTTGCGAGTCAGTCAATGAAATTTGTGATATCATACTTTCTGCTACAGAAAAATAGAAAATACGGGTTGAGGGCGTGAAAATGAAAAGCGATATTATCAAGATTCTTAAGTCGTGGAAAGAACGCAACAGTAAGTTTAATTCAACGGAATCATTGATTAGCTGGATTGAGCAGATGAATAAAGTGACAGATGTTCAGATCCAGAGGATAGATTTTACAAAAGCAAATGACTGGTATTTTAATCCGGAAAATGGGTATATAGAGAATCATGAAAACCGCTTTTTTTCCGTAAGAGGGATTAAATATTATGAAGACGGTAAATTGATTCAGGAACAGCCGATTATTTATCAGCCTGAGATCGGTTATCTTGGGATTATTTGCAAAGAATTTGATGGTGTGATGCATTTCTTGATGCAGGCAAAGGTGGAGCCTGGAAATGTGAACTGTGTTCAGATTTCGCCGACGATTCAGGCAACAAAAAGTAATTTTGAGCAGGCGCACGGCGGAAGAGTGCCTTATTACTTTTCCTATTTCAAGAATGCGCAGAAATATGAGATTATATTTGACCAGATACAGTCAGAGCAGGGAATGCGTTTTTACCGAAAACGAAATCGAAATATTATGATACTCGTAGATGAAGAGATCGAAGTATTGCCTGCATTTCGTTGGATGACGCTTGGACAGATCAAGGAATTGATGAAACTTGATAATCTTGTAAATATGGATACGCGTACGGTTTTGTCCTGCATTCCGTTTTCTACCTATTCATTCAGCCAAGAAGAAAAAGAAGAGATAAAAAACTATATTGAAGATGATGCATTGTTTGCATCAATGTTTCTGGCAAATATCCAGGATGGATTAGATCGGGTTTTTAACTATCAGAATAATATAAAGATGTTCAGAAATATCAGTTCGAAGTTGGCACCGCTGAATTCACTGGAAACATGGAAGGTAAATAGAGATGGTGTTTTTTGTGAAAAGGCAGCAAATTTTGATGTAGGTTATTATGATATTGCAATATCGGGAAGAGAAGTAAAAAGCTGGAAACAGCCTCTGGTCTGTGCAAAGGGAATGGGAATATTTGGTATGATGCTTTGCCATCATGAAGGAATGCTGAAATTTCTGGTTGCAGTACGGACAGAGATTGGAGCTTTTGATAAAGTGGAAATTGGACCTTCTGTATTTTTAGAACCAGTTTCTAATGCGGAACCGGATTTTGTAGAGAAACTGTTTAAAGAAAAAATGGAAAAGCAGGAAGGAATTTTGAAAGACAGTATCTTTTCCGAAGAAGGCGGACGCTTTTATCATGAGCAGAATCGCAATGTTATAATGATGGTTGATTATATTGAGCCAGAACAGTTGCCAAATGGATATTTTTGGCTTTCTTTTGGAAGTTTAAACAGCCTGATTCAAATTAACAACTGTCTCAATATTCAGCTTCGAAATTTGCTCAGCATTATTGATGTCTGATGGAAAAAATTGTATAATGAAAAAATATGCGTTTTATATAACGAACCACGGATTTGGGCATGCATCCAGAAATATTCCCTTGATAGAGGGAATTCTGGAGCGCGAGCCTGAGTCCATAATTTATGTAAAGACAGATGCAGTTCGGTGTGAATTTATACGACGAAATTTGAAAGCTTATATTGGAAATATCCGTTTTTGCGAAGAATACCAGGATGTAGGTTTGGTATTACAGAAAAACAGCTATGAAATTGATGTTCAAAAATTAAAGAAAACTGTTGCAGAAGAACAGAAAAGATGGCATACTTATGGACAAACAGAGATTCAATTTTTGAAAAAACACAAGATAGATTTTGTTGTATCAGATATTATTCCGTGGATTTTACCGGCAGCACGAAAATGCGGAGTACCGTCTGTCCTTTTGTGTAATTTCACCTGGTATGAAATGTATAAAGATTTTTTACCAGAGGAGCTATGCCTTCCATACAGAGATGCGTATCGCTGTGCAGATAAGATATTTGTATATGAGTTTGCAAATCCGCTGATCGATGTTATTTATCCGGGATGTGAAAGAGTATCGATGCTGTGTCGCAAAGTAAATGAAGAAAAGGCAGCTGAAATTGCTAAACAGTATCCGCATCCGATTGTGTTTGTCAGTGTTGGAAAATCGATCGAGATGCATCAAAGTTATGATGTGTCAGATGCACCGGGAACATATTTGATAACAGCAGGTGTACAGCTATCGGGAAATAATGTGATACAGCTTCCGGAAAATCTTATCAATACACAGGATTATCTGAGGGCCTGTGATTATGCGATCATAAAAGGCGGCTGGTCTACGATGGCAGAGGTTCTCCTGAATAAACGTAAGGCTGCAGTAATTTTACGTTGCAGTAATTCAGAGGATGATGCAGTTCGTCAGATGATTCATAACTATGCCTGCATGCAGGAAATTTCTTTTGAGAATCTTACACAGATGAATGAAGTTCTGGAGAAAATAGAAAACATAAAAAAGGATGTATTTGCAAAGTTTAAAGATGATAAAGAAACAATACTAAATTATTTTATAAATCATGAATCGATAAGAAAATCAAACATTTGAAAGCAGGAGAAGAGTAATGAAAAAGTTTTCTATTGTATTGCCGATTTATGGGAATGAAAAAAATCTTCCGGTAACAATACCTTATATTATAGACCATTTAGATCTGTTCTCTAATTATGAAACAGAGATTATCATGGTATGTGATGGCTCACCGGATAATTCATATGAAGTAATGAAAGAATTTCAAAAAAAGTATCCAAAACTGATTCGAATTGCAAAGTTCACAAAGAATAATGGCCAGCGAGCCGCTGTAAATTGTGGCATGGCAATGGCTCGCGGTGATGTAATAGGAGTTATTTCAGCAGATTTGCAGGATCCGTTTGAATTATTTACCGAAATGCTTGCTTACTGGGAGCAGGGGGAAAAGCTCGTATTGGCAAAGAGAGAGGATCGCGCTGAAAAAGGGATAGCAGCAATGTGCTCCAAATTCATGCATAAATTGATCCATAAGTATGTAAGCTCAAATTATCCGGATGGGGGGTTTGACTTTTTTGTTGTGGATCGTTCGATTGCGCAGGCATTTATTCAATCTGATACAATAAATAATTCCATGCAATTATTATTGCTTGAACTCGCAGGAAAAGGAAAGTGGATCGGATATACAAGGAAAAAGAGAGAAATTGGAAAATCAGGCTGGAGTTTAATTAAAAAACTGAACCAGGTGGTTAATATTATAACGATATATTCAATAGCACCATTTTACCTTTTGGCTGGAATTGGTGGAGTCAGTATAGTAGTTAGCCTGATATGTTTTATCTTTAAAATTGTGGATATTATTCGCTTTGGCTTTGAGCATGGGTATGCTGGTCTATATAGTGCATTGTTTATAGTCTCGGGTATTTTGTGTGAAGCGATTGCTCTTTTTGGAATATATATGTTTAAATGGATGCAGAATATGCGCAAAGTACCGCGTTACATCGTTGAAGAGAAGATTGATGAAATGGAGCTAGATAATAAATGATACTTGCAATTTATGGAACAGGCGGAGCTGGAAAAGAGACATTACAGGTTTCTCTGGATATAAAAAGGGCAGGAGCAAAGTGGCAGTCGATTGTATTTATTGACGATACAAAACCGACAGGCAAATTTAAAGGTTACGAGATGCTTCCATATGTGGAATTTAAAGAAAAATATGGGACAGAAAAAGTAGAAATACATGTAGCCCTTGGCGAAGTCAGTTCAAAAAGAACAGTTGCACAGAAAATGTTGGCAGACGGGTATCAGTTGGCAACATTGGTACATCCGCGAGCACATATTGGTAAAAATGTTGTGATTCATCCAGGAGCCCAAATTAAAATGGAGGCAGTAATCGGTGATAATGCAGTCATTGGTATAGGAAGCTGGATTCAGGCCTATACAATAATTGCTGACAGCTGTCGGATCGGGGCGTTTTGCCAGATTGGCGCAAAGGCAGTCCTTGGTGAAAATTGTTGCATTGGAGATACGGTTTTTGTTGGAATGCATGCCGTGATTTCAAATAATATTGAGGTTCAAGAAGATGTGATCGTCGGAATGGGAGCTTGGGTAAATCAGGATTTACAGTCATATGATACTTGTATTGGCAATCCGTGCAGAGTGGTTAGTAAAGATAAAAATCATCGTGTTTTTGGGTGAGGAGAAATGGAATGAAGTTAATAATATTATCGTTTGATTATACCGGAAAGAACGTAGAGGCACTGGCAGAAGAAATTGGGAAATGGGAAAGCATTCAGATGGTTTCGTGTCAGGATCAGGAAGAGTTAGAAGTCAGTCAGGCAAAAGATGTTGAATATATAATTGCGTCAGATAAGCCGGAGATGCGGGAAAAGGTCTTTATGAATTTAAAGGATAAAAATGTGCAGATAGCGACATTGATTCATCCGGAAAATTACATAAGTGAAGGCACGGATATTGGAGCAGGATGTATTTTACATAGAGGAGTAATCGTCTATTATGATAGTACGATAGGAGAAAATACAGTGATGAAAGAGTATTCGTCTCTTTCACATGACTCGAAACTTGGAGAACATTGTGTTATAATGGAAAAATGTACAATTGGTGGCTATTCCCAGATAGGAAATAATGTTTTTTTCTCAGCGGCAACGGTTGCAAAAGATGAATTGGTGATTGGAAATAATGTGTGTACCAATCCGGGTGCAGTAGTTATGAAAGATATAGAACCGGATCAGACTGTAATGGGAAATCCGGCTAGAATAATAAGAAAAGAGAGGTAGAGTAGGTATGACAAATTTAGAGAAATACAATGATGCATTTATGGACGTTCTTTCTGTAGGGGAGGATGAATTAGAAGGTCTGGTTTATGGGAAAAGTGCAAACTGGGATTCTGTAGGGCAGATGACGCTGGTTACTGAGCTTGAGGATGCATTTGATATTTATTTTGAGACCGACGATCTTCTTGAATTTGTATCCTACGAAGCAGGCAAGGAAATTTTGAAAAAATACGGAGTTGAAATTTAGGAGGCATGAAGTATGTTTCGAAATTTTGGAGAACAATGCGCAGTTATAGATGAGAAAGGACAGAAGTATTCATATAATCAGATTTTTGAAGATGTTGAAGCTCTTTATAGCCACATCGGAAGGCGCTGTTTGATATTTATTATGTGCAGAAACGTGAAAGATTCTCTTGTTGGATACGTATCCTCCATCAATCATCACGTTGTACCATTGCTTCTTTCAGCAGAGCTGGATGAGGAGCTGTATACACATTTAAAAGAAACGTATCATCCGGAATATATTTGGGCTCCGGCAGGAAGCGGATATACAGATGGGATGGAGTGCGACTGGATATTAGACGATTATGGACTGTATCACACTGGCCTTGAGCCGTATGCACTGAATGAGAAGCTGGCATTACTGCTGACGACATCTGGTAGTACGGGAAGTCCGAAACTGGTAAGGCAGAGCTATGAAAATATCCGTGCGAACACAGAGTCGATTGTAGAGTATCTGGAGATTACACCTTCGGAAAAGCCGATCACTTCCCTGCCAATGAATTATACGTACGGTTTGTCAGTTATTAATACACATCTTTATACAGGCGCCACTATTTTGATGACAAACTATGCGGTTGTACAAAAAGAATTCTGGCAGATTATGCGGGAGCAGGGAGCCACTTCTATTGCAGGAGTACCATATACTTATGAGATGCTGAACCGTTTAAGATTTTTCGGGATGGATCTTCCGGCGCTCAAAACGATGACGCAGGCAGGCGGCAAGCTTTCTCCGGAGCTGCATCGTAAGTTTGCGGAGTATGCGTCAGAGAAAAAGAAGAGATTCATTGTAATGTACGGTCAGGCTGAGGCAACTGCACGAATGGCTTATTTACCGGCAGAACGGTCACTTGAAAAGTATGGAAGCATGGGAATCGCAATTCCGGGTGGCCGATTGGAGCTGATCGATGTAAATGGAAACGTAATTGAGGAAGCAGATACCGTCGGAGAGCTTGTATATTACGGTAAAAATGTAACTCTTGGTTATGCACAGAAAGGCGAAGATCTTGTCCTTGGCGATGAAAGAAATGGACGTCTTATTACTGGGGATATGGCAAAGCGTGATACAGATGGTTTTTATTATATTGTAGGAAGAAAGAAGAGATTCCTGAAGATATTCGGAAACCGCGTGAATCTCGATGAGACAGAGAGAATGCTGAAGACGCATTTCCCGGAAAATGATGTGGCATGTGCCGGCGTCGATGATAAGATGTATATATTTGTCACAGAAGATCTGGATGAGGCGGAGCTACGAAAATATTTGTCTGAAAAAACAGGCTTGCATATCAGTGCATTCTGTGTAAAGAGAATCGAGGAGATTCCGAAAAATGATGCCGGGAAGACGCTCTATAAAGCACTTGAGCAGTATTACAAATAAAAAAGTAGTGTAGAAAAGTGCTTGAGATCTGTAAAAGATCTTAAGCACATTTTGCATAAGAAAAAAAGAAGAAAGTAGGTCTTACATGAGAAAGAAACTGACTTCTGGAGAAAACATATATAAAAAGTATACGATACTGTTTTCGATATTTTTTGTATGTGTTTTTTCTGTTTTTTCAATCTATGGAAAATCTTATTTGTGGAGTTCGGACGGAATGGGGCAGCATTATCCGTCTGCTGCGTATTCACATAAATGGATTGTTGATATTGTCAAGAATTTTTTTAAGACAGGAAAGCTTCACGTTGCGTTGTGGGATTTTTGCCTTGGATTTGGACAGGATGTTTTTGGAAATGCCATTAATTTCCGCCCGATGAATTTTCTGATGTGCTTATTCCCAAGCGCACAAATAGAAGCTTTTTTATTTGTAAGGACGATATTAAGCTTATACCTGGTCGGAATCGCATTTATTGCATTTGCAAAGACGAAGACAAATGATCAGGACGCACTTCTGATTGGAAGTATGGTTTATACCTTTTGTGGTTTTTCTCTCTATTTTGCGGCGCGTCACACATTTTTCTGTGAAATGATGTTTTATTTACCGCTTATGCTGATGGGAGTAGACCGCATTCTGGAAAAGAAGAAAAGCTGGATTTTTATATGGATGGTCTTTTTCAGCGTGATCAGCTACTTTTACTTCCTTTATATGGTGACAATTCCTGCAGTGATTTATGCAGTGTTTCGCTATTTCGAAGTGCGGGAAAAAGAACAGCAGAGTGTTGCAGATTTCTTCAGGACGATTTTAACCTTTGCAGTTCATTATTTGATTGCACTTATGCTTGGTATGTTCAGCCTGCTTCCGTCTTTGATCCGTACACTGCAAAGCAGCCGGACAAGCGCACAGACTGGAATGAATTATCTTATTCATGAGACAGCCTATTATCTGGATTTTGTTCGCGGTGTGATAGATACGACGGAAATCGGAATTTATGGCCATATGGCGTTTTCCGGCATTGCTGTTTTTTGCCTGTTATACATGATTTTTAAGAAGCATAAGGACAGACGGCTGTATCTTGGACAGATGGCAGTGTACACGCTTGTTTATCTGATTCCGCTTCTGGCGATGGTATTCAGTGGGTTTGCTGGTAGTACGCAGAGATGGTGCTTCATCTATGCCTTCTGGATTTCCATGATTGTGGTAGAAATGCTGCCGGGATTTTGTAAAAAAGATGTGCCGATCATGCTGAAAAGCAGTCTCTGCACAGTAGGATATCTTGTTGTATATTTGCTGGTGGTGCGGGTACAGCGTTCCGAAATGGGTTCAGGCGTGATCTGGCTCGTTGTTTACCTGCTGATTCTTATGGTGATCAATCTTACATCCTTTTTCGAACAGAAAAGAAGACTGTTGAGTGTATGTTTGCTGCTTGTACTCTGTGCAGAGACAACGATGAAATCATATGAATTGTTCGGGACAGACGGGGAAGGTTATATTAAGTCATACCATGACAGCGGTAAAGTAATAGAAGCCGGAAGAGATAATGCGGCTTCCGCAAGATACATGGTTGATGACGATTCGGTATATCGAATCGATGCAGTACAGGGAAATCTGTCGGAAAAATATCAGCAGGTAAACTACGGCTTCCGCGATCGTGTTCCTGGGGTGTCGAGTTATTATAGTTTTTCTTCGGGCTGGATTTCGGATTATTCAATTGGACTTGGAAATTCACAGCAGAACGTCAGCTTTTTAATCCTGGATCTAGATCAGCGGACGGTATTAAATGAGCTGGCTGCGGTAAAATATGTGGCAACGACGGAGGAGCGCTCAGACAGGGTACCTTATGGATATAAGCTTGTCGGGAGCAATGTAAAGACTTATTCTGACGGTCATACGGAGAACCAGTATCTTTATGAGAACGAATATGCACTTCCGCTGATGTATGTGTATGATTCTTGTATTTTGGAATCAGATTATGAAGAAATGCAGACTTACGAAAAGGAACAGGCGATGCTGCAGGGACTGGTTCTTGAAGATGATGTTCAGCAGGAGATGGATTACAAAAAGTCGGATGTAAAATTTGATTATACAGTTCTGATGGATCAGGACGAAATACTTCAGCAGCTAAAAGAAAAGGCAGAAAAAAATGACAATATTGAAGTCTATGACGACCATTTTGAGGTAACAAAAAACAATGCATCTATTTCCCTGAACGTGGATCAGGAGGAGACCGGCGAAATTTACTGGGTTATGAATAACGTCCGGTATGATTCTGTGAATCTAATGGAAAAGGAACTGGAAGCACTTGGTGAGGATGCTACTACCTATGCAAAACAGCTGATTCGTGAAAAGTATAACGGGTGGTCAGAAACAAAGTCTGCCTTGATTACAGTAACGATGGGGAAACTGTACGATACGTGTCCTCTTTTAAATAAAACTCACCAATATTATTTTGGAGAACGTGATATTTTGATGAATCTCGGTTATGCGAAATCAGGATCATTAAAATTAACATTTAATCGTGCAGGAGTCTATTATTTCAAAGATCTTCAGCTGGTATGCCAGCCGATGGATGAATATGAGGACCGGGTAGCAGAATTGAAAAAAACGCCGGTGAGTGAGATCAGCGTTGCCGGAAATTCAATCAGAGGGGTCGTCACGGCAGATGACAAGAAAATGGTTTGCATTGCTGTACCGTATGCAACTGGCTGGAGCGCGTATGTAAATGGGAAAAAGGCAGATGTATATCGTGCAAATGGCATGTATATGGCGGTTCAGGTGGAAGCTGGAGAAAATGAAATTATATTAAAATATCGGACTTCCGGATTAATTGCCGGTACTGTTGTTTCGACTGTAACCGTATGCGTGTTGGTGGCTCTGTGGTATGTATATGATGGACCTGGAAAGAAGAGAAGGCAGAGAAAAAAAGGAAAGCAGGAAAAAGAATGAAATTGTTTTGTATTCCGTTTGCCGGTGGAACTGCACAATTTTTTAAACCATTGGAAGAGGTTTTGAAAAATCGGATTGAAATATATGCGATTGAGTATGCAGGGCATGGATACCGGACAAAAGAGCCTTTCTATAAAACATTTGATGAAATGGTGGAAGATGTGGCTGGACAGATCAGAAGGAAATTGAAGCCGGGCGATCAATATGCTTTGTTTGGCTATAGTCTTGGAAGCCTGGTGGCTTATGAAACTGCAAGAAGAATGGGAGCAATGCACGTGTTTTTGGCAGCGCATGCAGCACCGAGTATTCGAAGCGTGAAAAAGGGATTTCATGACTTGCCGGATGAAGAATATGCGGATGTACTTTCAGGATATGGGGACATTGATCCGCGGATTCGAAATAACAAGCGCTTTTTGAATCTTTATCTTCGTCCAAGCCGCGCAGATTATGCGCTTTTGGAAGAGTATCCGTTTGATGAAAAGCACCCTGCAGTGGCGACCGGTGCAACGATGTTTTATTCATCGGAAGATACCGGATTTGAGACAGTCAAACCATGGAAAGAGTGTTTTAGTGAAAGGTTTGAGTGGATTGAGCTGAGTGGAAAGCATTTTTTCCTCAGACAGCATTTAAAAGAAATAGCCAACATAATAGAAGAAACAATAAAAGAAACGGGGCAGCCAGGTCAGAAATCGGGTTGCTAGTATGAACCACCCCAATTGGCTGACTGATTCATGCAGGATAAATTTTTATCTGCAAGGCGGAGGAATGAGCCGTAGCGGTGGCTACGGCGATTGACAACAACGTAGCAGATAGAAATTTAGACAAATGAAGCAGACTGTTAATTGAGGTGGCTCATACTAGGAGTATCAATCGAAGGAAAGGAGCAAAAAATGGGAAAGAAAGTATCTATAATTGGTGCAGGAAATGTTGGTTCTGCAGTTGCATATACGCTTGCAATGCAGTATGAAGATATAGAAGAACTGCTGCTGATTGATATAAACGAAAAGAAAGCAGTCAGTGAAGCATTGGATATTGAACAGAGTACCGCTTCACGTGCGCCTGTTTGCGTGCGCGCAGGAAAATATGCAGATGCTGCAGGATCGGATTTTGTGGTGATCACGTCCGGAATTGGAAGGCGGGCAGACCAGAGCAGGCTTGACCTTATACAGACGAATGTTAATATTATGAAAGAGATTACGCCTGAAATTGTGAAAGCAGCGCCAAATGCAAAATATATTATTGTGAGCAATCCGGTTGATATCACAACGTATGTGTTCCTTAAGCTGTCCGGACTTCCGGAGCGGCAGGTAATCGGAACAGGGACACTGCTTGACACGGCGCGGCTGCAGTGTGCACTTAAGAGTTACAGTCAGACAGATTCAAAAAACGTTCAGGCTTATGTGCTTGGTGAACATGGGGATACATCATTTATTCCCTGGTCATTAGTAAAAATTTCAGGTATGGGTTATGAGACGTATTCCAAAAGCATGAAAGCAGAAGGAAAAAGTATGCCTGACCAGGATTTGCTGATGGAATATGTGCGTAAATCCGGTGCAAGGGTTATTTCAGGAAAAGGCTCTACTTCTTATGCAATTGCGTCAGTAGTCAGTCGACTGTACAAAGCATTGACAGGTTCAGACGATGTTCTTGTTCCGGTTTCTGTGATGATGCATGGAGAGTATGGAATTGAGGATGTTTGTATCAGTATCTTTACACGGTTAAATAAAGACGGGAATTGTGGAGTTGTTCCGATTCGGCTTACTACAGATGAAATACGTCAACTGAAAAGTAGTGCGGATACATTGCACGAATGGACTGAAAAAATAGAATTTTAGAGGGAGATACCATGAGATTTTTGTTTGAAAATAAAAAAATGTCGGTTCAGCAAAGCAGTTATATCTGGAATATGACGGCAGGAATGATTTTTGGTTTTCAGTCCGTATTTTTACTTATGGTAATCACACGAGCGCTCGGACTTTATGAAGCCGGGCTGTTTACGATTGCATATGCAAATGCGAATCTTTTTCTGACCATTGGAAAATATGGAATGAAAAATTATCAGGCAACCGATGTGAAGAATCAGTTCAGCTTTGGCGAGTATCTCACATCAAGATACCTTTCCAGCGCAGCAATGATTGTTGTCTCCGCCGGGTATATTCTGTATACAGGACATACCCTGGACTACACAAAAGAAAAAATGCTGATCATTTTCTTTATGTGTTTGCTCAAAGTGGTTGATGCGATGGAAGATGTTTATCTTGGCTGGTATCAGCTGAAAGGAAGACTGGATGTTGGCGGAAAAATTATGACGCTGCGTCTTATTTCTACTATGCTCGTCTGGATTGCGGGGATGATTATTCTGAAAAGTCTTCTGTATTCCCTGATTGTGGCATGTGTATTCTCTGTCATTGTCCTGATCTTTTTTGTGAAGGAAACTTATCCTCAGTTCAAAGAGGATAATAAAAAAGAAAGTGTTCAGTTTGGAAAAGTATGGAAACTTCTGGGCATCTGTTTTCCTTTATTCCTGGGTACTTTTTTGGCATTTTACATAGGAAATGCGCCGAAGTATGCAATTGATGCGCAGCTTACGGATGAGGTGCAGGCATGCTATGGATTTATTTCGATGCCTGTATTTATCATTGGTCTCTTGAATGGATTTATTTACCAGCCGATTCTTACACAGCTTGCTGTTTTATGGAAAGAAAAAAAGGTAGCTGTTTTTGTGAAAAAGGTATTGCTGGAGTGCGTTGTGGTTGCAGGAATCACGGCAGCTGCGTTGATTGGAGGATATTTGCTTGGAATACCGGTTCTTTCGATCCTGTACCATACAGATCTGACGGATTACAAGGCGGAATTGCTGATTCTGCTTGTGGGAGGCGGTTTTCTGGCATTGTCTGGCTTCCTTCTGGTCGCTCTTACGATTATCCGTATGCAGACGATCAGTGTGGTCGGATATTTGATCACAGCAGTTCTGGCATATATACTGTCACCGGTAATGGTAAGAAAAAGTGGCGTGATGGGAGCTTCTGTGCTGTATACCTTGCTGATGCTGCTGCTTGCGGTGCTGTTTGCGATTATGATGGCATATAAATTGATTTCTGCGATAAAAGAGAAAGACTGAGAAACGGTCAAAACGGGAAACGCCGGAAAAAGGAGGCTGTATGGAACGGAAGACAGATCAGATTAAAAAAATATTTTATACGGTGCTGATTGGCTCGTTGTTTATTTTTGCTGTGTCGATCGTACTGACTCATTACGAATCTCTGAGGCTTTATCTGTGGAAGGCTGGTTCTTCGTTTTATGATTTTTTCATAAGCCTGAAGGGGAATGTTTACTGGCGGCGGGCAGAGCGGTACGCTCGCGGTGATTCTTATCCTCCGCTTGCGAATCTTTTTTATATGCTGATTACGCGGCTTATGTCAGTGGATACGCTGACAGAGCTTCTGGACTGGAAAAGTCTTGCGGAAGTGCAGGCATTACAGGAATGCAGCCTGTATTTTGTCCTTTATATGAATATTCTGCTGCTTTTTTATTATCTTGTATGTACGAAATGGAAAAAGGGTTCGAGGCTTGAAAAAAACGTATTTGCGATTGCAATGCTGTTTACAGTTCCGTTTCTGTATCAGTTTGAACGGGCAAACCTGATTTTTCTGGTTATGACATTGACGATGCTGTTTCTGGCATGGAAGGATGAAAAAAATCCGGTTTTGCGGGAGCTGTCGTACGTATCGCTCGCTGCAGCCGCAGGAATGAAGCTGTATCCGGCGATATTCGGTCTGCTTTTGATAAAAGAAAAGAAATACAAGGAGGCAGCAAGGCTGACCGGATATGGGATTGCGTTGTTTGTTCTTCCGTTTGTATGCTTTGATGGGATCGGAAAGGGACTGCGGTTATATTTTCATAATGTGGCGAACGCATCCGAAAATTTTGCGATCAGCAGGATCGGATGTCAGCTGGATTATGTCACAATTTTGAAAAATGCATTTTCAGGAATCGGCGGAAACAGTATTTTCCTGGCAAATGTGTGCTTATTTCTGTTTCTTTTTTTCGGGATATGGGCTATTCTCGGATTACAGCAGAGCTGGAAAGCCATTCTGCTGATGTCATGTATGGTCATCGGTGTTCCGTCGATCAGTTATGTTTATACGGCAATATTTATGATCCTTCCGATCATCGCTTATTTAAACAGCGAGGAAAAAGAAAAAAAGGATTTGATCTATCTGATCGGAATGCTGCTGGTGGTGATTCCGCTTCCATTTGGATGGAAGGAGGCTGCCGGGGACAGATATTATACTTATATGCATGTGACAGTTCCGGTATGGGTGGAGGGCCTTTCCATTGTTTTCATGACAGTTTTGCTGATTTTTGAAGGACTGGCAAAATTTATCAGAAAGAAAGCCGCCTTTTCACTGGCCGGAATTGTATTGATTGTTCTTGTTTCTGTTGTGGCAAACCGCGGAAAATACAATGCGCCGTATGCATTCACCAATTATCTGACGAAAACGCTGAGCGGCTATGTGGAAGTGCAGGATGGAGCGGAAATTGTGCAGTCATTTACGGCAAACAGAAAACATCTCGATTCAATCACCTTGCATTATGTGCCTCCAAAAGATGGAAAAATTATGGTTTCTGTTGAGAAAGCATCCGATGGAGCCATAATTGACCAGACGGAGTTCCAAAGTGAGAAGAAAAAGGGTGGATACTATGAGATCGATTTTAGTGACTGTACACTTGAGGTCGGAACCAGATATGTGCTCCGAGTATTGGTGGACGCTCCGGAGAACAAGAGTGTAAAATTCTGGAAGACGATTCCTTATCTGGATACGGGGGAAGAATACTTTAAAGTAAACAGTGAGTCAAAAGAAGGCGCACTTGCCGTACGTTTTGTGGAAGCTTTATAAAGCGAAGCGTGAATAATCAAACAGCTGCTTCGCTTTTGCTGCATCCTTATGAATGGTTCATAAGACACAGCTAATAAAGAGAAAGGAAAAGGATGGTGGTATTATGCAAAAAGTAGATAAACCAAAGAAACCATTGATGGTTTATTACCTGATTGTGCTTGCGGTACTGGTGGTCATGAATCTGTTTCTGTTTCCCGCGCTGGTCAAGGAAAAGGTAAAGGAAGTAGATTACGGTACATTTCTGAATATGCTGGAAGAAAAAAAGGTGGCTACCGTACAGCTCGACGGGTCTGAAATCTATTTTACCGGAAAGGATGAGCAGCTCTACAGCACGAATACGTTTCAGGATTTGAATCTGGTTGACAGGCTGCAGGCAGCTGGCTGTTCCTTCGGACAAGTAAAACAGGAAGAGCTGAATCCGATCCTGAGCTTTTTGCTTTCTTTTGTGGTACCGATTGCGATCTTTTTTGTGATCGGCCAGCTTCTGTCGCGGTCGCTGATGAAAAAAATGGGCGGTGCAGGTCTTGGAAATGCCATGTCGTTTGGAAAGAGCAATGCAAAAGTGTACGTGGCAAGCGAGACAGGTATCAAGTTTAAAGATGTGGCCGGAGAGGATGAGGCAAAGGAGGCACTGCAGGAGATCGTTGATTTTCTTCATTCTCCGCAGAAATATCAGGAGATCGGAGCAAAAATGCCAAAAGGTGCACTTCTGGTAGGCCCTCCGGGTACCGGAAAAACGCTTCTTGCAAAGGCAGTGGCCGGAGAGGCGGAAGTTCCGTTTTTCTCAATTTCCGGCTCGGAATTCGTGGAAATGTTTGTTGGTATGGGCGCGGCGAAGGTGCGTGATCTGTTTAAGCAGGCAAATGAGAAAGCACCGTGTATCGTCTTTATCGATGAAATCGATACGATCGGTAAAAAGCGTGATGCGCAGGGGATGAGCGGAAATGACGAGCGTGAGCAGACCTTGAATCAGCTGCTTACGGAGATGGATGGATTCGATGGCTCCAAGGGTGTTGTGATTCTTGCAGCAACGAACCGGCCTGAGTCACTGGATCCGGCGCTTTTGCGTCCGGGGCGCTTTGACCGGAGAATTCCGGTGGAGCTTCCGGATCTTCAGGGCCGCGAAGCGATTCTGAAGGTGCATGCGAAGAATATCCGTCTGAGCGATGGTGTGGATTTTGGCGCGATTGCACGTGCAGCATCCGGAGCTTCCGGAGCGGAGCTTGCCAATATGGTAAATGAAGCAGCACTTCGTGCGGTGCGAAATGGAAGAAAATTTGTCACACAGTCTGATCTGGAGGAAAGCATAGAGGTTGTTATTGCCGGATATCAGAAGAAAAATAAAGTACTTTCCGATAAGGAGCGGCTGATCGTTTCTTATCATGAGATTGGTCATGCACTGGTGGCGGCGCTGCAGACACATTCCGCACCGGTAACAAAAATTACGATCATTCCAAGAACCTCCGGTGCGCTTGGCTATACAATGCAGGTAGATGAACAGGAGAGAAATCTTCTGAGCAAAGAGGATCTGGAGAATAAAATAGCAACACTTACAGGCGGTCGTGTAGCGGAAGACCTGATTTTCCATTCGATCACGACAGGGGCATCGAATGATATTGAGCAGGCAACAAAGCTGGCACGTGCTATGATCACGAGATACGGAATGGCGGATGCATTTGGCATGGTGGCGCTTGAAACGGTGACGAACCAGTATATGGGTGGAGATGCGGCACTGGCATGTGCAGGCGATACAGCGGCAAAGATTGATGATATGGTCGTGGCGCTTGTGAAAAAAGAGTATGAAAAGGCAGAACAGCTGCTTTCCGGAAATATGCCGAAGCTTCATGAGCTTGCAAAATATCTGTATGAAAAAGAGACAATTACAGGAGAAGAATTTATGAAGATCCTGAATGAAAAGCCGGAGGAATCTGAAAAAGAGAGCCAGCAGGAAGCATAAAGAGGCAGGCAGCAATACGGATTATAAAGATTTGTTTTGACAAAGAGAAAAACAGAAAGAAAATGCGCTTTCCCGATCAAACGGAGAAGCGCATTTTTAATAGTGATCTGTTGAAAAATTTACTCGGGGCAACAGGATTTGAACCTGCGACCTCTCGGCCCCCAGCCGAGCGCGCTACCAAGCTACGCCATACCCCGCAACAGATTTATTTTACTAAAGAATCCTTTATTTGTAAAGGAAAAAATTCAAGTTGCAGAGCAGCGTATGCAGCTTATTCGGCAGGGAACAGCTTTTCCGGATAGATGCCGCGATTTACAAGGTCGCGAAATGCTGTCCGGACGTAAGGAACATCTTCTTTAAAGGTAACACCAAACCAGCGATCCATGGAAGGAAGCACCGCAAGATCAACGCGTTTTTCCTGTAGCAGCCGGTCAACGATCGTTGGCAGCAGATATTCTGCCTTTTGTTCATTGCCGGAGAGATTGCCAAGAAAGGCTTCGAAGCCGGAAGATAATTCATCCATAAAATCAGGAGTAAATCCCCAGAAATTCATGGAAACCAGACTTTCTATGTCAATTGGCCTAAGTATCTGGTTTTCATCCGGTGCAAATGCGCCGGATGCTTTTTTTATGATTCCGTGCGTTTCTTCGATTGACAGAAGCTCCTTTTGTTCATTTATATGGCAGATTCCACGTGTGACCCCGCCGTTTTCGGAGAGGGTATTTTTCAGAATAAATCCGGCCATACAGAAGTGGTATCTGGAATCAGCGGTTGGCTTTGGTCTGAGCAGAAAATCATGTACTTTGCGAAACGCATCTTTTCCATAGTAGTCGTCTGCATTGATAACGGCGAACGGTTCATTGACAATTCCGCGGCAGGAAAGGATCGCCTGACCGGTACCCCATGGCTTTACACGCCCTTTGGGGACTGCGAATCCGGAAGGAAGGTCATCTAATTCCTGAAATGCATATTCAACCGGGATGACTTTCGAAATCCGTTTTCCGATAATATCCTGAAAATCCTGATACATGTCTTTGCGGGTAACAAAGACCACTTTATTAAAGCCGGCTTCGATGGCATCATAGATGGAATAGTCCATAATGATTTCCCCGGATGGGCCAAAAGAAGTGAGCTGTTTGATACCGCCGCCGAATCTGCTGCCGATTCCGGCAGCCATAATGATAAGAGTTGTATTTCCCATAGCTTCTCCCTATTTTTTTTGTAAATTTGCGCATGGATTTTTCGGAAGATCTATTTGCAGAAAAAGATGCAAATACAAACAGGATGCGGGACAAGGATGACGAAATGATCTGCCGAAAATGATGCATGTGCTTATAAGAAATGTACTGGTAACTGTAAATATATATAAATCATACCATATTAAGATAAAAAAAGCACTATACTTTTTAACATAAAACAAGCAAGAATTCTCCCACCTCTGCAGGTGGTGAGATGAATTGCAAAATATTTTCTTGAAATGAAAAAGAACACTTGTTTTATCTTCCGAAATGTGGTATAATATAATCAGTCGAAAATGAAAAGAATACTGATTATATGAAAGAAATGGACCATAATGCTCATTCAGTATATCTCATGTATTACCATCTGATTATGGTT
>CAKRPI010000015.1 GCA_934376945.1 uncultured Lachnospiraceae bacterium
GGCGGAGTATAAAGAAACGATAGAGGTGTCCTATGGAACAGTATATTATCAGAGGCGGCAATCCGCTGGCAGGCGAAATTGAGATCAGCGGTGCGAAAAATGCGGCGCTTGGCATTCTGGCGGCTGCAATAATGACGGATGATACGGTACTGATTGAGAATCTGCCGGACGTTCGAGATATCAACGTACTCCTCGAGGCGATGGAAAGCATCGGCGTCAGAGTTGAGCGGATTACAAGACATGCGGTTATGATGAACAGCGAAAATATCGGTGAAGTAAGTGTGGATTACGATTATATCAAGCGCATCCGCGCATCCTACTATCTCATCGGTGCGCTGCTTGGCAAATATAAAAAAGCGGAGGTACCGCTTCCGGGCGGATGCAATATCGGCAGTCGTCCGATCGACCTCCATATCAAGGGCTTCCGTGCACTCGGAGCCAAAGTAGATATCCGAAACGGATTTATTGTGGCACAGGCAGATCATCTGCGTGGCAGCCATATTTTTCTTGATACCGTTTCTGTGGGTGCAACGATCAATATCATGATGGCGGCATCAATGGCAGAAGGGTATACAATTATTGAGAACTGTGCGCGTGAGCCGCATGTAGTGGATGTTGCAAACTTCTTAAACAGCATGGGCGCAAACATCAAAGGTGCAGGTACGGATGTGATCCGTATCCGTGGCGTACAGAAGCTGCACCGTACGGAGTACTCTGTCATACCGGATCAGATTGAAGCCGGTACATTTATGTTTGCCGCAGCGGCAACAAAGGGAGATATTACCGTAAAAAATGTTATTCCGAAGCATCTTGAGGCGACGACGGCAAAACTGCTGGAAATCGGCTGTGAGGTGGAGGAATTTGACAATGCAGTTCGGGTTGTGGCATCGAGACGTTTGTGTAGTACAAATGTAAAGACGCTGCCGTATCCGGGATATCCGACGGATATGCAGCCGCAGATCGGTGTGGCACTTGCACTTGCAAAGGGAACCAGCATTGTAACAGAGAGTATTTTTGAAAATCGCTTTAAATATATGGATGAGCTGACCCGTATGGGTGCTGTGGTACGTGTGGAAGGAAATACCGCAATTATCACAGGTGTGGAAAAGCTTTCCGGCGCAAGAGTGAGCGCTCCGGACCTCAGAGCAGGCGCGGCGCTTGTCATTGCGGGACTCGCGGCAGACGGCATCACTACAATCGATGACATCGTGTATATTCAGCGGGGATATGAATTATTCGATGAAAAGCTGCGCAGTCTTGGCGCTGAAATTGAAATGGTACACAGTGAAAAAGAAGCTCAGAAGTTCCGGCTTCGCTGTGGCTGAGCTGAGATCTGATTGAAAACAGATATAATTACAGACATAATTACAGATAAAGATACTGGCAGGGCTGCTTTTTAGCAGCCTTGTATTGTATAAAAGCAATGAATAAGAGGAGGACTATTATGATCAGACTGTACGAGACAGGGGCATATCTGTTAAATGGCACAGAGCTTATCGAGGACAATGCGGAAGCATCCGCAAGACTGCATCAGAAACTCGGCGATCAGGTGCCGTCGAAAGAAGAGGCGGCAAAAAATACGATTGCATACTCGATTCTCCGCGACCACAATACTTCCGGAAACATGGAAAAGCTGAAGGTCAAATTTGATAAGCTGACATCACATGATATTACATTCGTCGGGATTATTCAGACTGCGCGTGCGTCAGGGCTGGAGAAGTTTCCGGTTCCGTATGTGCTGACTAACTGCCATAATTCCCTTTGTGCAGTCGGCGGTACGATCAATGAAGATGACCATATGTTTGGACTTTCCTGCGCGAAAAAGTATGGTGGTGTCTATGTTCCGCCTCATCAGGCAGTTATTCACCAGTTTGCAAGAGAAATGCTTGCAGGCGGTGGAAAGATGATTCTTGGCTCTGATTCGCATACCCGGTATGGTGCGCTTGGTACCATGGCGATGGGAGAGGGCGGACCGGAGCTGGTTAAGCAGCTTCTTGGCCAGACATATGATATCAATATGCCGGGGGTTGTTGCAATTTACCTGACCGGAAAACCGGTGAAGGGTGTCGGCCCGCAGGATATTGCACTGGCGATTATCGGCGCGGTATTTGCAAATGGCTATGTCAACAATAAGGTCATGGAGTTTGTCGGACCGGGTGTTGAAAATTTAAGTGCAGATTTCCGTATTGGTGTGGATGTCATGACGACAGAGACGACCTGCCTGTCCTCCATCTGGAAAACAGATGATACGATTAAAGAATTCTATGAAATCCATGGAAGAAGTGAAGACTACCGTGAGCTTAATCCGGGGGCTGTTGCGTATTATGACGGTGTAGTCACGGTAGATTTGAGTGAGATTCGTCCGATGATCGCAATGCCGTTCCATCCAAGCAATACGTATACAATTGAAGAACTGAATGCAAATCTGATGGATATTCTGGATGATGTGGAAAAGCGTGCGAAGGTAAGTCTGGACGGAGCAGTGGATTTTACACTGAAAAATAAAGTCCGCAACGGAAGGCTGTATGTGGATCAGGGAATTATTGCAGGCTGTGCAGGCGGTGGATACGAAAACATCTGCGATGCTGCAGATATTCTGCGCGGTAATTATATTGGAAGTGATGAATTTACGTTAAGCATTTATCCAGCAAGTACGCCGATCTACATGCAGCTTGCGAAAAACGGAAGAATGGCAGATCTGATTGAAAGCGGAGCTATCGTTAAGACAGCATTCTGCGGTCCGTGCTTTGGCGCAGGGGATACACCGGCAAATAACGCATTCAGCATTCGCCATTCAACGAGAAATTTCCCGAACCGAGAAGGTTCCAAGCTTCAGAGCGGTCAGATCGCATCGGTAGCGCTGATGGATGCCCGTTCCATTGCGGCGACAGCAGCGAATAAGGGATATCTGACAGCGGCAACAGATATTGATGTTGATTTTACAAAGCCAAAATACTTCTTTGACAGCGCGATTTATGCAAATCGTGTTTTCGACAGCAAGGGAGTGGCAGACCCGGATGTGGAGATCAAGTTTGGCCCGAATATCAAGGACTGGCCGGCAATGTGTGCGCTGACGGACAATCTGGTGCTGAAGGTTGTTTCCGAAATTCATGATCCGGTTACAACAACAGATGAACTGATTCCATCCGGAGAGACTTCCTCCTACCGGTCCAATCCGCTTGGTCTGGCAGAGTTTACGCTTTCCAGAAAGGATCCGGCGTACGTAGGAAGAGCAAAGGAAGTGCAGGCAGCGGAAAAGGCAAGGGAAGAAGGCCACAGCATGGAAGAAGCGCTGACAGAGCTTGGACCGGTGCTTGAAGCAGTGAAGGCGTCTGAGGCAGGTGCAGGTGTAAATGCAGAAAATACCGGTATCGGCAGCACAATTTTTGCAGTAAAGCCGGGAGACGGTTCTGCGCGTGAGCAGGCAGCATCTTGTCAGAAGGTACTTGGCGGCTGGGCGAATATTGCAAACAGCTATGCTACAAAGCGTTACCGTTCTAACCTGATCAACTGGGGTATGCTTCCATTCCTGATCGAGGAGGGAGAACTTCCGTTTACAAACGGAGATTATCTGTTCATTCCGGATATCCGCGTGCAGGTAGAGAACTGTGCATCTGAGATTCCAGCATATGTGGTAAAGAACGGAGAGCTTATGCCATTTACACTGAAGCTTGGCGAAATGACATCTGAGGAGAGAAAGATTATCCTGGATGGATGTCTGATCAATTACAACCGGGTAAAATAAGGAATAAGGATTGTATAAGGAGTCGTGAAGGAACTCGCTCTATACGATTACAACACGGGTAAAATAAGGAATGAGGATTGTATGAGGAGTGACCGGCATCGTGAGACACCGGCCGCTCCTTATTTTTTTGACTATTCGCCTGACCGGACGTATGCGCCGCAGATGTCTCGGAATTTTGGGCACAACGGAGCCCCGGAAGAGATGCAGAACCTGTCGGATTTTACGGAAAAATAGATATATTATAAAAAGTCTGATAAAATATAAAAAAACACACAATTAGCAGGCATAAATGAAAGCAAAGAAAAAATATAAAAAAACTTAAATAAAATATAAGAATAGTATTGACAAAATGTAAGACTTCTGCTATGATACAAACAACAACAAAAAGTTGTTTCTATAGATCACTACTATAGACGGTAACAACAAAAGGACAGGAGGTCGATTCCAGTGGATACAGTCTCACACCAGCATTTGACATGTGGCGAAGTAAATGTTTCCTGTAAAGAAGACCTCTGTCAGAAATGATTCATAATAATCGTAAGAAAACGGTATTGGAGAGAGGACGAATCATCTGGCAGAGCACATTTACTTAAAAGCTTGCCTGATTGCTCCGGTAAATGATCCTTGGTGACTATTTCTCAATCTTAAATTACCGAATCAGACAGTTATTCGGTTATGAAACGGAAAGGATTTGTTTCACTTAACACTTAATAAGTACAGAAAGTCAGAAGACCGGAACCAAAAGAGGTCGTCAAAAGCGATAGTTCCGCAATGGTTTTTCAGACAGACATCGCCCTGGTAACGGAAAACACTCATGAGAATTCATAAAAAAGAATTTATAAAAAGGGCGTACAGAAGACAGGATCGCAGAAAAAGATAAAAAGATGTACAATCGGTAAGAAAGATGTATGATTGACAAAATCAGAAATACGATCCGGTAAGACGAAACAGATGTGAGAGATATAGAGGACACAGGAAAGCAGTCAGTGAAGATGCGGAACAGAGAACAGAAGACGTTTAAGAAAATACTAAAAAGGTTCCGAAAAAGAATTCCACATGGTTTATAAAAGAAAAGTACGTGTAAAGAAACGATTTTATCTCTTTATAAACGAACAGGCAGGAAAATATCCTCTCCAATGTAAATCGATAAGAATAAACAAATCAGACGAATGAGAAAAGTGAAATAATAAAACTGAATAAAGTAAAAGAACGGAGATGCGCAAAGCGTATCTCCGCTTTTTGTGGGCAAAAAAGTGAAGCAGTAAATTTTCCAGAAAAATCCGCATTTTTCTGACAGGATGTTTTGACAAGGAAATATAGGTATGGTACACTGGAAGTTGGTTATTTCAGTGTGTTTTCAAGTCAAACAGATCGAAAAAAAACGATGAGACAGAGAACTGAAATAGAAAGATAAAAGACACAGAGGGGCGGCTGGAAAATGTCCGCTTGATTGATACGGGGTGGGAAAATTGGATAAATATGAATACAACCTCAAACTGGAGGAAATAGATAAACTTGTTGACCAGGGATCTTATGAAGAGGCTGCTGATGTAGCAGATGCGGTTGACTGGCGCAGGGTAAGAAACGTACGGACACTTTGTCTGATCAGTGAAATATATGAGGCGGCAGGCCGTCTTGAGGATAGTAAGCGCATTTTGGAACGGGCATATAAGAAGTCTCCGGTGGGTAAAAATGTTCTGTACCGACTGGTAGAGGTGACGACAGCGCTGAAGCAGTATGATGAAGCAATGGAATATTATTCAGATTATGTCCAGGTGGCGCCGCATGATGACAACCGATATATTCTGAAATATAAGATTTACCGTGGAAGAGGAAGCTCGGTTGAGGATCAGATTGAGATTCTGGAAGAATATCTCGGACAGGAATATACAGAGCGATGGGCGTATGAATTGGCACAGCTGTATCGGAAAGCAGGTCAGATGCAGAAATGTCTGGCAGCGTGCGATGATCTGGTTCTGTGGTTCCATACCGGAAAATATGTTCAGAAGGCATTGGAGCTGAAAAAGAAATATGCAGCACTGACACCGAAGCAGCAGCAGATTTACGAAGAATGCCTGCAGGAGGAAGCGCGGGAAAAACAGCTTGAGAGCAAGGACGAGCCGGAAGCAGAAGACAATGTTGTGGTAAATGTGGACAATATTGCCGGTGATGTGATGGCGGAAAAGATCATGGCTGAGACAGAAAAAGAGATCGCGGAGCAGGTAACAGCAAGAAAGGCAGAACTGGAAGAGCATCAGAAAAATCAGCCGGAAGAACCGGAGGCGTCTGCAACGAGGAGAGTGGATACCGATGATATCCGCAAAGCCTCTGCAGCTGCAGCAAACGATGCGCAGGCAGAAAATACACGTTTGGAGAGCGAAAAGGAATCAGGAGCAGCAGCTGATGACAAAGAGACGGGTACGGAGGCAGTCGCAGATGTACAGTCACAGCCTGTATCTGACATGCCGGATTTCCTGGCCGGAATAAAGGCCGGTGTGAATGCAGCAGTGCAGGTGGCAGGCGGAGCATTAAAAGCGATGGAAGGCGAAATACAGGCAGAACAAAAGAAAGAGGAGCAAAAGAAAGAAGAGCAAAAGAAAGCAGAGGCGGTGCAGGAGATGACAAAGGCACCGGCCAAAGAGACTGTATCTGAAACGGTACGCCAGTCTGTTCCGGAGCCGCCGATCTTTGATAAGGAAAAATTCCAGCGGGATATTGCGAGGGATATGCAGAAGATCGTATCAAGCGTGGCAAGAAAGACTGAAATTCCGGATGAGGATCTTCCGGCATCGGTAGAAAACAGAATTCAGATGACACAGAAAGTGGAAGCACCGAAGGTGCAGACACAGACCGCCGGAAAGCTTTCAATTGATGATATTCTTTTATCCATGGGCGATAAGGGAAAAGAGATTGCACAGAAGGCAGAACTGGCAAAGCAGGAAAAAGAAGAGCAGATGCGTCAGGAGCTCGTAAAGAAGGCACAGCAGCTTCGCGAGGAGCAGCGCATTAGAGATGAGGAACTGGCGGAGGATGCTCGCCGGGAAGAAGCAAGGCGAAAGGAACTGCAGCGTCAGGAGGAAGAGAAGCGCCAGGAGCAGAAGCGTTTGGAGGAGGAAGAGGAACGCCGGCGTGAAGAAGAGGAACGGCGTGCTTCGATGCCGAAGACGACGATGGCAGATGTGGCTCAGGAAGAACTGACAGATGCACAAAGAGAGGCGCTGCAGTATACAAGCAATCCGGAAAAGCTGCTGCGCAATCGCAGAGCACTTCCAACGTATGAGGAAGAAACAGAGACGGCAGGGGAAACCAGACGGATGCCGGATCGGGAAGAGCTTATGGAAGCTGCGCGCCAGGAACTGATGGAAGAAGAAAAAATCCGTCTTCCGAAAGAACAGGCAGAGAAAAAGCTTCCGGGTGCAAAAGAGGATGGAGAGCAGGAGCTTGCTGTTACGGTGGAGCCGATCCGTCAGGAGACACCGAAACGTGTTCCTGGGCGTAAGGTACTCTTTGAAGAAGCGAAAGATGAGAATCAGGCGGGTGCAGAAGAAGTGAAGGCACAGCAGGAAGCTGCGTGCGCCGCAGAAACAGAGGATGACGCTTCAGGCGATCTGTACGGTGAAGATACCGGGTATGAGGATCTTGATCTGGAAGATATGGAATACGAGACCGACGCATACGAGGCGGAAGAAAGAGGAGAATATCCGGAAGATATCGGTGAGGCAGAAGCTTATGATAAGGCCGGCGAGGAAGCACCTGCATATGACGACGGTGTTTGCGAAGAAGAGGATTACGGTGACACGAATGAGGAGTATCTGACGATTCCGGAACATCTGCGCAGTCTGTTTGTCGGATTTACACAGATCCCGGAGCTGGAGGATCAGATTGCGAATGCAATTATCCAGGCAGAGGCCAAGGGAACAGACCGGACGTCAAAGACGGGAAATATTCTTATTTTTGGAGCACACGGTTCAGGAAAAACCACTCTTGCAATGAATCTTGCGAAGGCAATCGCACAGGACCGCGGCAGCCAGGTAGTGAAAATGGCGAAGATTTATGCGGCGGATCTGAACAAAAAGGATATCGCTGCAACTGTTGCAAAAATTGCCGGAGGTACGCTGATTATTGAAGAAGCAGGTGATCTGGACGATAATACGATTGATCAGCTGACTACAGCCATGGAATTCCGGACGGATGGATTGATCGTGATTCTGGAGGATGAGCAGAAGTATGTACATGAGCTGCTGATGAGCCATCCGAGATTTACAATGAAATATACGGCTCAGATTTATATTCCACAGTACACAGTTCAGGAACTGATCTATTTTGGCCAGATTTATGCAAATGCGCAGGATTATGTGATTGGAGAAGATGGCCAGGATGCACTTGCCGAAAAGATTTCAGAGGCAGCTGAAAACGGCATGGAGGTGACAATCAAGGATGTCATTGAAATGGTCGGTAAGGCGATCCAGAGGTCAAACCGTTTTTTTCGTAAAATGAAAATGGGGAAGCGGCGATACGATGAAAATGATTTCATTGTTTTGTTCGGAAAAGATTTTGGAAGCGTAAAAAAGAATTGAAGATATAGACTGAAAAAATAAAAATATTTGCAAAATAGCACGCGAAAAGATAAAAGATTGCTAAATAATCGAATTTTTTTGCACAAATACAGGCGGATGTGCTATACTGTAGACAGAAAATAAGATATGGTAGGAGGGGTCTATATGCAGAAAAGTTTAATCATAACAATCGGACGACAGTTTGGAAGCGGCGGACATGAAATCGGAGAGAAGCTTGCAAAGAAGCTGGGTATTAAATTTTATGACAAAGAGCTGATCAAGTTGATCGCGAAGCAGAGTGGATTGTGTGAAAAGGTACTGGAAAGCTATGATGAAAAGCCGACCAACAGCCTTCTGTATTCGATCGTGATGGATATTTATCCGTCTGTGATGTATACAGGCCCGACAATTGACCAGCAGATCTATCAGGCAAACTACGATACGATTCGCAAGCTGGCAGACGGGGAGCCATGTGTGATCGTGGGAAGATGTGCGGATTATATTCTTCGCGATCATCCGGAGCTTATCAGTGTGTTTATTCATGCAAATTCTGATTTCCGTGCAGCGCGTATTGCAGAGGAGTATAAGCTTCCGGATTCAAAGGTGCGCGATATGCTTGTAAAGACCGATAAGAAGCGTGCGAACTACTATAATTTCCAGTCGGAAAAGCAGTGGGGCGCAGCGTCAAGCTACAATCTCTGCATCGAGAGCAGCGCGGTCGGTATCGATGGCGCGGTAGATCTGATCATGGATTACATTAACTATAAGAGGGCAGCACAGGGCTGACTGTAAAACAAAAAGAGATTGAAATGAAAGGAAGCAGACAGAAAATGCGGGCATATGAGAGATTGCTGGATTATGTAAGGGTGTATACAACAAGCGTGGAGGATCAGGAGCAGATCCCGTCTGCGGATCGGGAATTTGATCTGGCAAATCGGCTGGTGGAAGAGCTGAAGGAGCTTGGCATTGAGGATGCGCGTGTAGATGCACACTGCTATGTATACGGTACCATTCCGGCGACACCGGGCTGTGAGAATGCTCCGGTAATCGGTTTTATTGCACATATGGATACAGCGCCTGATTTCTGTGGTGAAAATGTAAGACCGCAGATTATTGAAAATTATGATGGCGGAGAGGTTCTGCTGGGACAAAGCGGACGGGTGCTTTCACCAAAGCAGTTTTCTCATCTGAAGAATTTAAAGGGCCGGACGTTAATCACAACAGACGGTACGACACTTCTTGGTGCAGATGACAAGGCCGGTGTGTCAGAAATTATGACGGTGGTGGAGCAGCTGCTCGGAAGCGATACGCCACACGGAAAAATCTGCATAGGCTTTACACCGGATGAAGAGGTGGGAAGCGGAGCTGATCTGTTTGATGTAGAGGGCTTTGGCGCAGATTATGCCTATACGGTGGACGGCGGAATTGAAACGGAGATCGTTTATGAGAATTTCAATGCAAGCGGTGCGAAGTTTGAAATAAACGGTGTGAATATTCATCCGGGTGATGCGAAAGATAAAATGGTAAATGCATCGATCGTGGCAATGGAGATTAATTCTATGCTGCCGAAGCTGGAAAGTCCGGAGCATACGGAAATGTATGAGGGATTTTATCATCTGACCGGGATGTCCGGTAATGTGGAACATGCAGAATTGTCATACATTGTCCGTGATCATGACAGTGCGTGCTTTGAGGCGAAGGAAAAAACGCTGCGCCACATTGAAAAGGTTCTGAATGAGAAGTACGGAGCGGGTACCGTGAAGCTTGAAATTCATGAACAGTACCGAAATATGGCAGAGAAAATAAAACCATGCATGCATCTGATCGATCATGCAAAAGATGTTATGAAGGAATTGGGCTTGACACCGGATGTCTCTCCGGTGCGCGGTGGTACAGACGGTGCGCGTCTTTCCTTTATGGGACTTCCGTGTCCGAATCTTGGTACGGGTGGGTATGCGTTCCACGGACCGTATGAGCATATTACGGCAGAGGGTATGGATCTTTCCGTGAAAATCATTCTTGGTATCATCGGAAAGTACGCAAAAGAAACGAAATAGCAGCAGATGGAGGTTTATGCCTGCATCGCTTGTATACAAAGAAAGATAAAAGCAGGACAAAAGCAGGATGAATCGCGCAGGTGGGACATCCTGCTTTTATGCTTTTGCAGGAGGCGCCGGAAAAGCATCGTTGAAAACCTTTCTGTGATATGTTAAGATAATGAGATGATAAAAAATGCAGGAGGAAGAGAGATGAATCTGCTGAAATATCGGGTCAGGACATTTTTCAGATATAAGGATCTGATCAAAGCGCTGGTCAGCCGTGATTTGAAATTGAAATACCGGAGAAGCTTTCTCGGGTATGTCTGGAGCGTTCTGAATCCCCTGATGATCATGATCGTACTGACACTTGTATTTTCAAGTCTTTTTCAGAAATCGATCGAGAATTTTCCGGTGTATCTGTTTACCGGACGGATTCTGTATGATTTTCTGAAGGCGAGTACGACGAATGCACTGAAGTCCGTGACAGCAAATGCACCGTTGCTGAAGAAAGTATATATGCCAAAATATATATTTACGGTATCAAAGGTGACAAGCTGTATGGTGGATATGGTACTGTCGATGGCTGCGCTGGTTATTGTTATGATCTTTACCGGAGCACCGTTTTACCCGGAATTTCTTCTCTGTCCGATCGTGATCGTACAGGTGTATCTGTTTTGCTGCGGGCTTGGATTTTTTCTGGCGCAGCTTCACGTGTTTTTCCGGGATATTGAATATATCTACAGTGCCGTGCTGACGGCATGGCTGTATCTGACGCCGATCATGTATCCACTGGATGTGCTTCCGGATTATCTGCAGGCAATCGTAAAATATGCGAATCCGCTGTATTATTACGTAGCACAGTTTCGGGATCTCATTTATTACGGAAGATTTCCGGGTGTAAGAGTGTTTGTCGGAGGGTGGCTGATCGCGCTTGTGATGCTGGCCTTTGGTATCTGGAGCTTCCAAAGATCAAAGGACAGATTTATTTTATACATTTGATAATCTGATCAGACGAAAGAGCTTTTCATGAGAAGAAAGGATAAAGATCTGCCTGGCGGATGATAGAGTATGGAGGATTTATGGACAACCGCGATTATATTGTAGACGTGGATCACTTGTGGATCAGATTTAACCTTGCAAGCCAGAAGGTGGATAATCTGAAGGAGTATGCGATCAAAATGCTGAAGCATGAGCTGATGTTTCAGGAGTTTTTTGCTCTGCAGGATGTTTCGCTGAAGGTAAAAAAGGGAGAAGCGTGGGGGCTGATCGGAACGAACGGCTCCGGAAAGTCAACGCTTCTTAAGGCGATCAGTGGAATTCTGAAGCCATACAGGGGAACGATCACGAAGCATGGAAGCATTGCTCCGCTGATTGAGCTTGGTGCGGGCTTTGACGGGAATCTGACAGCACGTGAGAATATTTTCCTGAACGGTATGGTGCTTGGCCATTCCAGAAAATTTATGGAGGAGCATTTTGAGGAGATCGTAGAGTTTGCCAACATCCGGAAATTTCTGGATTCCCCGATCAAGAATTTTTCTTCCGGTATGAAGGCGCGTCTGGGATTTTCGGTTGCGACCGTGGTCAATCCGGACATCCTTGTTGTGGATGAGGTGCTGGAGGTCGGCGACTATAATTTCCGGCGCCGCTGCAATGAGCGGATGCGCCAGATGCTGGCAGGAGGTACGACGCTCCTGTTCGTTTCTCATAATATCCAGACAGTAAAGGGACTTTGCGATCATGCGATCTGGCTGGATAAGGGAGTAGTGCGTATGAGCGGTGAATCAGGGCCGGTGTGTGATGCATATCTGGAAGAGCAGGAGGCAACCGCGCACGCAAACAAAGAAAAGAAGAGAAAGAAAATGAGAGAAGAAGGAAAACAGTACGATTATCTGGTTGTGGGTGCCGGGCTGTTTGGCGCGGTATTTGCACACGAAATGGCACAGGCAGGAAAGCGTTGTCTTGTGATTGATAAGAGAGATCACATCGGCGGAAATGTCTATACAGAAAATGTGGACGGTATTCAGGTGCATCGTTATGGAGCGCACATTTTCCACACAAGTGATAAAGAGGTGTGGGATTACGTAAATAAGCTGACGGAATTTAATAATTATATTAATTCTCCGGTGGCGGTTTACAAGGATGAGCTGTACAATCTTCCATTTAATATGAATACGTTCAGCCAGCTTTGGGGGCTGCGCAGGCCGCAGGAAGTAAAAGAAAAGATTGCATCGCAGATTGCCGGCCTGAATATTACAGAACCGAAAAATCTGGAGGAGCAGGCGCTTTCCTTAGTTGGACCGGATGTATATGAAAAACTGATCCGCGGCTACACACAGAAGCAGTGGGGACGCGACTGCAGGGAGCTTCCGGCGTTTATTATCAAACGGCTGCCGCTTCGTTTTACGTATGATAATAATTATTTTAATGACAGATATCAGGGGATTCCGATCGGCGGATACACGCAGATGGTGGAGAAGCTGCTGGAGGATGTCGATGTCATGACGGATACCGACTTTTTTGAGTTTCGTAAGTCACACGCAGGACAGTTCAGGAAAGTAGTGTATACGGGAATGATCGACGAATATTTCGATTATCGGTTCGGTCATCTGCAGTATCGTACCGTGCGCTTTGATACGGAGCGCATTGAGGAAGAGAATTATCAGGGCAATGCGGTTGTCAATTATACGGAGCGTGAAGTACCGTATACGCGCGTGATTGAACATAAGCATTTTGCACCGGAGGAGGAACGCAAAAACCCGAAGGCGTATACGATTATTTCCAGAGAGTATTCGCAGGAGTGGGGGCCGGGTTCAGAACCATACTATCCGGTTAACGATGAAAAAAACGGGGCGCTGTATGAAAAGTACCTGGAGCTGGCGGAAAAGGAACAGGGAGTCATTTTCGGCGGAAGACTCGGAGCGTACCGTTACTATGATATGGATAAAGTAATTCGCGCGGCGCTGGATGCATCACAGAAGGAACTTGGCTGATGAATGAAAAAAAGCAGATTACCGTCTGCATCTGTTATGACGGAGACGAGGAAAAACTGAATAAGACGCTCGGGTCCTTTGGGGATTCTTACCGGAAACGGGTAAAGACGGTGGTGCTTGGAAGAAATTGCCGACAGGAGGAATTTCAGGACAAAGCTCCGGAAGCGATCTGGTGTGATACGCCGCAGCAGGCAGTGACAGAGGTGACGACGGATTTTGTGACAGTTGCTGCGGCCGGAGAAATGTGGCAAGGCAATGCACTGGAGCAGGCGTGCACTTATCTGGAAATGGTACGGGAGCAGACAGATGCGGCAGTGCTGGAGCATGTAAGCCGTAAGATGCCGGCGCAGGAAAACGCAGATGCAGCAGGAGAGCTTGTTTCTTTGGATGCGAGGAAGGCAGTTCTGCGGATGCCGGCGAGCCTGCGCGGGATGATCCTTCGCACGGAAGCGATCCGATGGGAGCTGCCGCAGCTGATTGCAGAGGATGGCTGGGATACGCTTGCACTGTGCCGGATACTCGAACGGAAACGAACCGTTGCGTTTGTAAAAAACAGTTATTTTTCCGCGGATGTTATTTTTCCGCGGCTTGGAGGATTTCGTCAGGAATGGCTCGACGGCTCCTGGTATATGCAGAGACTGGAACGCATGGAAAAGCTTTTGAAGCAGGAAAGCTCGCTCTTTTTGCAGGCGCAGATACTGGTTGAGCTGGAAATTTTTCTGAGTGCAAATGGAGGCCGACAGAATAAAAGAGTCCTTTCGGGAGAGAGGCTGGATGAGTTTCTGGCAGGCTGTGGAAGATGTTTGCAGCAGATTTCCAGCCATCTGCTGACGGTGGATGACAAAGTGCATCTGCAGCGCAGGCTGTCTTACGGACTCTGGAGCGCACTGAAGGATGTCAAATATGCGCAGACGGCACATTTAAAGCTTTCTGAGCTGGATTTTCTTCCATGTGTGACGCTGGAGCTTTTGGAGTACGAAAATGGCAGGCTGCATCTGGATGCTTCTGTGCATCGTTTTCTGGTACGGCAGGAGCATATTGAAATTCGTCTGAAGCAAAACGGAAAAAAGGTTCCGATTCGTTTTACCGGGCGTTTTGGAGGTGCCGGCTTTTTCGGAAGGGAAATCGGAGTGAAGGCGCCGTTTGCGGCGGACCTTTCGGTGGAATTGTCCGGTGGGAAGTCGGAGCTTACATTCTGGGCCTTTGACGGTGTGGAAGAGGTACAGCTGCCGGTTATTACGCTTGATTATCAGTCGAAAGTGACGGCGCGGCTGAAAAATTCGTACTGGTGCTTTGATAAGTACGCTGTCACGCTGACCGGAAAAGACCAGACAACAGAAGGTATGGCTAAGGCAGGAGAAGCACATCCATCAGGAAAGGGAAAAAAGATTCCATGTCCGGGTGAAAAGTACGCTTTGGCAATTCGCATCTGCAGGCCGGGAATGCTCTGGCGGGTACGCCGGGAGCTTGCTTTTTTAAAGGAAATTGCGACCGCTCCGTATGGTTCAAAAAAGATGTTCGCAATGCGGACGTTATACTGGCTGACAAAGCCGGTATACGGCAGGAAAAATATCTGGCTGACGTTTGACAAGCTTTATAAAGGCGGAGACTGCGGAGAATATTTTTATCGTTATATGCATACACGGAAGCGGGAGGTCACGCCTTATTACGTGATCCGCAAGGATGTGCCGGATGGGAAACGACTGGCCAAAGAAGGGCTGAAACCACTGTATTATCAGACCTGGAAACAGCGTCTGATTTATCTGCATGCGTCAATGGTCTTTGCAACACACAGCAGTGTACATGCCTTCTGTGGCTTTTCCAGATGGGAAGTGCGGTTTGTGCAGGATCGTCTGAGGGCAGTGAATACGTGTATTCAGCATGGACTGTCTGTGCAGGATCTGACTGCGGATTCCAATCGGATCATCAATAATAACAAACGGTATTACTGTGCTTCTCCGTGTGAGATTGAAAACCTCGCACGGCCGGAGTATGATTATGATCCGGAGGTGCTGCGGCTGACCGGTCTGGCCAGATATGACGGGCTTGTGGACCGGGAGCAGAAGCAGATCCTGATCACGCCGACGTGGCGTGCATATATTGCTATGCCGGCAGTCATGGGATCTGCGCGGCCGTACAATCCGGAATTTAAGCACACGGAATATTACAGGATTTTTCAGGAGCTTCTGGAAAATAAAAAATTAAAAGAAACTGCAAAGCGGACAGGCTATCGTATCATTTATCTGCTGCATCCGATCCTGAGCGCACAGAAGGACGATTTTCTGGTTGAAGGAAATGTGGAGATTCTTCCGGCGACCGAGATCAATTATGAAGAAATCCTGACGAAGTCAAGTCTGATGGTGACGGATTATTCCGGTGTACAGTTTGATTTTGCGTACATGCGCAAACCGGTCGTCTATTTTCACCCGCCATCGCTGCCGCCGCATTTTACAGATGGTGGATTTTCCTATGAGGAACAGGGCTTTGGAGAAATCTGTAAGACGGTGGATGAGCTGGTGGATGAGCTATGTGTATATTTGGAGTCCGGCTGTGAACTGAAAGAAGAATACCGAAAACGTGAGGATGCATTTTTTGCGTTTGACGATCATGAAAACTGCCGGAGGATTTTTGAGGATGCGCTTGCATATCAGCGGACGCATAAATCGTAAACGGATGAGAGCCGGAGATATCTGAAAACGGACTGTGGGAAGGAGGCAATGCCGCGTGCTGTTTCGAATCAGACAATGGATAAAAATGCTGCTGCAGAACGTAGTTCTGCCGGTTGTCTATAACCGGTATTGTCGAAAACCGGTGCAGCCTGGCCGCATTCTGATGGCAGATGCGCATCATGATACAATGCCGTTCTCGATGCGGCGTGTGTATGAGGAACTGAAAAAAAACGGATATGAGCCAGAACTGTTTATTGCTGATTTTTCGCACCTGTCATTTGGAGGGATGGTGTCGTTTCTGATCCGTTTTATGAAAGCGTATGCACAGGCTGAATGTGTTTTTATCTGCGATTATTTCCTGCCGGCATCTTCATGCAAGAAGCGGAAGGAAACGAAGCTGATTCAGCTGTGGCATTCATGCGGGCTGATGAAGAAGATTGCCTTTGATGCAGGAGACGATATTCCGCAGGGCTACAGGGGAGATTTATTTGGTAATTATACGTACCTGACTATGAGTGCACAGATTTGTGTACCGGTACATGCGCGGGCACTGCATCTGGATGAGAGCCGGATTCGCGCGACGGGGATCAGCCGTACCGATTATTATTTTGATGCGGACTGGAACAAAACGTGCCATGAAAAATTTCTGGAGCAGTATCCGCAGGCGCGCGGGAAGAAAATTGCTGTCTGGGCACCGACGTTTCGCGGAAATGCGGCGATGCCGTATCTGGTTGGCACGGAGGATATAAAATGTGCGGCACAGAAGCTTGGAGAAGAGTGGTTTGTGGTGATCAAGGCACATCCGCATATTGATGCGCACGGAAAAATTTCAAATTGCGGGCTTCCGACGGAAGAACTGTTTTCTTCGGCAGATCTTCTGATCACAGATTATTCGTCCACAATGTTTGATTATCTGATCTATCGTAAACCGCTTGTGTTGTTTGCCCCTGACCTTGAAGAGTATGAGAAGAAGCGTGGATTTTATCTCGATTACCGGAAAATGCCGTTCCAGGTTGTAGAGGATGGAACACATCTGGAGGAGGCGATCCGCAGGGCCGGGTCGGAATGGGAAAAGCATAAACAGGAAGCGGAAGCTTTTATTTTGCTGTATACGGGTGCATGTGACGGAAACGCGACAAAACGGATTCTGGCACTGGCAGGACTGGAAAAGGGTGGCCTACAGGAAATCGGAGACGATTCGTTTTAAGAGCAAAGGAGGGGAGCGCGAATGGAAAATATTGCGATTATTTTTGCCGGAGGCAGCGGTGTACGTATGGGAGCCGGTGTGCCAAAGCAGTTTCTGGAGATCAACGGAAAGCCGATTTTGATCCATACGCTGCAGCTGTTTCAGGAGCATGAAGAGATTGATTGCATTTATCTTGCGGTAAATGAGGAGTATATTTGTTATGCCAGACAGCTTTTGAAGGATTATAATATCGACAAAGTGGCGGCAGTCGTACCGGGAGGAGAGACAGCGCAGGATTCCATTTACAATGCATTGAAACGGGCAGCCGAAGAACATTCCGGTGACAGTATCGTACTGATCCACGATGGGGTACGCCCGTTTGTGGAATACGAGGTCATCAGTGATAATATTGCATCTGTAAAAGAATACGGAAGCGCAATCACATCAACACTTTGCTACGAAACGATTCTGATCAGCCGGGACGGAGAGCAGGTGGAAACACTGCCGCTTCGAAAGAACAGCTATTCAGCACAGGCGCCGCAGAGCTTTTACCTGAAGGATATTTTATCTGCGCATGAAATAATCCAAAAAAGAGAGAGCCGGTATGAAAATATGGTGGATGCGTGCACGATTTATCGTTCGATCGGCCGTCAGCCGCATATGGTTCAGGGAAACCGGGGGAATATTAAAGTGACGACGCCGGAGGATGTATACATGTTCCGGGCTCTTTTGCAGTATAAGGAAAATGAACAGGCATTTGGCTTTGGGCTGACCAACCGACTGGCGGCGAAGATGAACCGTTACTGCGGCAAAAAAGTGCAGGAGGAAAAGGAACATCCAAAATCGGAGAAGGAAGGGCGAAAAAGCGTGAAATGCTGGACGGAAGATGAGGTGCTGCAGGAAGATCTGGAACGGATTGCAGAATCGAATCTGATAGACTGGGAAAAATTAAGAGGCAGCCGGATTGTAGTGACTGGAGCAACCGGGCTGATCGGCGGTATGCTTGTGCGTGCATTGATGTATGCAGACGAGCTGCATAAACTGGAGCTGAAGGTTGTGGCAGTGGTGCGCAGCAGAGAAAAAGCGATGAGCCAGCTGAAGCCTTTTGTGGATGCAGGGCTGGAGCTTGCGGTACAGGATATCCAGGAACCGATCCGGATCGAGGGGCCGGTGGATTATGTGATTCATGGAGCAGGGGTGACGGCATCAAAGGATTTTGTGGATCATCCGGTGGAAACGATCCTGACCGCTTTGGAGGGGACGAGGAATCTGCTTGAGTTTGCGCGGACAAAGCAGGTAAAAAGCATGGTTTACTTATCGTCCATGGAAGCGTACGGCGTAGTGGAAGATTCTCATTATATTGTGCATGAAAAGGATTATGGATACATTGATCCGCTTGAAGTGCGCAGCAGCTATTCGGAAAGCAAACGGATGGCAGAGGGGCTGTGCGGTGCTTACGCACATGAATATCAGGTTCCGGTAAAAACGGCGCGTCTGGCGCAGACCTTCGGTGCCGGTATTCCGAAAAATGAGAATCGCGTTTTTGCTCAGTTTGCACGCAGCATTCTGCGCGGTGAAGATATTGTACTGCATACGGATGGAAGCAAGGCGCACTGCTACTGTTATACGACGGATGCGGTACTTGGGCTTCTGACCATACTGCTGCAGGGAGAAAATGGCGAAGCGTATAATGTATCGAATGAAGCAACCTATGGTACGATCCGGCAGATGGCAGAAATGCTGATTGAAAATTATCCGGAAAGCGGATCGAAGCTGGTCTTTGATATTCCGGAGGATGCAAATAAATTTGGATATGCACCGACCTCCCGAATGCTGATATGTGCAGAAAAGCTGAACGAACTTGGCTGGAGGGCGGAGGTATCTTTGCCGGAAATGTTTGGACGGCTGCTTCAGAGCATGAAGACACAGCAAGACTGATATTGAGGCCGGAAGCGGACAGCGAAAGCAGAAAGCAAATGAATGCCTCATGCATTGGAGAGAAAAGAGGAATACCGGATGGAACAGAAAAACACACCGGAAATGATATGGCAGTATTTTGCAGGGAGCCGTATCGTACTTGCCGGAGTCAGGAACAATGACAGGGAATTGTTCAGCGAGAATCTGGGAACTGCAGGAAGCCAGAACGGAAGTGAGCTTACCGTGCTGGATGGTGATGATCAGATCAGAGAAGGCGATTATGTTCTTCTTTTTGCAAGAACTGCAGTGCCAAGCCGGAAGCGTAAGGCCTCGGAGTGGAAAAATACCGGGGAGGACTGGACGATCGCAGCAGAAGACTGGGAAGAGACGCTGAAGCTTCTGGAGGTGCTGCAGCACCTGCCGGAGAAAAAGCCGGCCGGGGTTCTTCTCATCTCCGGAAATGAGGTTTACGGAAAAAGCTACGGCTTTCGATGTGCAAAAAAAGAAACGGAGCTTGGATATGTCTGCCATACTGGCGCAGAGGATGCAGCAGCACAGTGTATGCGGACAGTGGAGCAGTTTGCCTGCCGTCTGGCATCAGAAAAGGAACTTCCCGTACGGATCGTGCGGATAAACGGAGGCGCGGAGATTGAAGAGCTTCGTCGCCTTCCTTTTCAGGCAATGCGGGTTCTGATGCTAGGTGTGCCGGGCGAGATTTACAACATTTCCGGAAAAAAGAAGACAGCGGAAGAGGAAAAGCCAAAAGCACCGGCAGAAGGAAAAAGGACGGCGCCTGTGCGGATCGGTGATCCGAAGATTGTCTCTTTTCAGGATCGCAAGGAGGAACGGGAGGATCGCCAGGCGATGCTCGAGCGGGAGCGCAGTGCATCTTACAGCTGGCTTCGGGAGAATGATCCGGAGCACATCGAGGCAAGGGCACACGGTCTGACGGAATATGAGATCGAAAACGGAGAAATCAGCACCTCACCTCTTTCTCCGATGACGATTGTCACTGATACGACGAAAGCAGAAGAACTTGGAAAGTAAGGGATGCTATGTTACTGCGGGATTTTTTAAATGAATTTGAACTGGATTGGGCACAGGCTCCTTATCGTTCAGGGCAGGTCTTGCTCAAAAAAATAAAGAAGAAAAAGATACTTCTGATCGGAGAACAGGAAGCGCTTCAGGATGCTGTGGCGTGGTCGTTTATGGCATGGAACGATGAGGCGAAAGCAGGAATTCGCATCGAGGAAGCATTTTTTAACGATGCGGGTGTACTGGAGGTGCGTCATGTTTTTACAGAAGAAGGCTTTGAACCAGGAGAGGCGGATCTTGTAATTCTGACCGGTCTTTGTTGTACAGAGATTCCGGATGGAAGTGATTTGGTTTTTTCGTATCTGAAATCATTTGGCAAACTGGTGGATGCGCTTTGTCAGATTCCGGGTCAGAGTATTTTGCTGCTTTCGGATGGGCGTGTTTATGGACGTACGGCTCATGCCTTTGCAGTTTCTGAGTATGAGGCCGGTCAGACGGATCCGGCAGATCCTTCCTTCGCGGAGCAGTATCTGCTGCAGGCGATGGAGAGTATTCTGGTCACGAAATGCAGGATGCATCAAAAGGCATACCGGATTGTGCGCACAGGTCTGATTTACGGACCGTGTATTCCGATGCAGTCTCATATGGCCGCGGTTCTTGCGGAAAAAACGGCAAAGGGAGAAAAGACTCAGCTGAAGCTTTCATCAGAACGGGATTCCTATATCTGTATCCATGACGTGCTGACAGCGATTCAGTATGTGCTGACGGAGGTTCCGGAAAACAAAATATTCAATGTAAAAGGAAAAGCCTCTGACTGTTCACCGGCTGAGCTTGCAGTAATGCTGTATCAGAATTTCCCGGAGCAGTGCGAGCTGAGCCTGGCCACGGAGGAAGGCAAAGATACGGCGCACAGTGTTTTGCTGAATACCCAGCTAATCGAGCATTATGGCTTCGTTCCGACCGTTACGATGGAAGATGGGCTGATCATTCTGGTGAAATGTCTGCAGAAGACGGGAGAGGTTTTCATTTTTGATAATACTTATCTTGGAAAACTTGAAAAGGTACAGAAGATTTTGCTTGGTTATCTTTTGGAGATTGACAGGATCTGCCGTCAGAATGATATCAGATATTTTCTTGCAGGTGGTACGCTGCTTGGTGCAATCCGGCATCATGGGTTTATACCATGGGATGATGATGCGGATGTCATGATGCTGAGGGAAGATTACGACCGTTTCTGTAAGGTGGCGCAGCGGGAGCTTCCCGACAATATTTTTGTGCAGCTGCCGACAACGGAAAAGGGGAATTATAATCCGTTTACGAAGCTGCGCATCAACGACACAATGTTTGCTACGGAGTTCACGGGACATTTTATGAATATGCACAATGGCATCTTTTTTGATGTGCTCTCGCATGACCGTACAGGAAATCATAAATGGTCACAGAAACTTCACCTGATGATCACAATGCTGTCACGATCTGTGGTGTTTAATAAGTGGGGTAACACAGATATTAAGAGTGGCGGCAATCATCCGCTGATCTGTAAATTCGTGGATAAGGCAAAATATCTGATTCCGATGCGCTTTGCGCTGTGGGCGCAGAACCGAAGCCTGGAATTTTTCAAAGACCGCGGGACAGACTATCTTTATGACGGAATGGGGCGCAACCTGAAGCGGGGCGCATTTCCGAAAAAATGGCTGGATGAGGTGATTTACGTGGACTTTGAAGGGTATCAGTTTCCGGTGCCGAAAGAATACGATAAATATCTGACGTATCTGTATGGAGATTATATGCAGATGATTCCGGTAAGTCATCGGCGAACCAGTCACAGCATTGTACTGACGGATCTCGGATCCTATTCGGATTTTCGGATCGGCAGGGAAAAAGAGAAACAGGAAGGATAAAAACGTATGTTATCCGTAGTTTTACCAGCTTATAATGAAGAAAAAATGATACAAAGGGCGGCTGATACAATCGATGAGATCCTGAGCGCGCAGAAAATTCCGTATGAAATTGTTTTTGTAAATGACGGATCCAAGGATCGCACCTGGGAAGAGATTGAGCAGGCCGCCAAGCGGAATCCGAATGTGACGGGAGTTAATTTTTCACGGAATTTCGGAAAGGAATCCGCAATGTATGCAGGGCTTGCAAGTGCCTCCGGAGACTGCTGCGCGGTGATGGACTGCGATCTGCAGCATCCGCCGGAGACGCTGGTTGAGATGTACCGGCTTTGGGAGCAGGGGTATGAGGTAGTGGAAGGTGTTAAGCACAGCCGCGGAAAAGAGAGCGCATTGCATAAAGCAAGCGCCGGATTGTTTTATAAACTGATCTCCAATGCAGTAAAAATCGATATGTCGCGCGCTTCCGATTTTAAGCTTCTGGATCGAAAGGCAGTGGATGCACTGCTTGCTATGCCGGAGCGAAACGTATTTTTCCGGGCACTTTCATCGTGGATCGGATACCGGAAAACGACAGTAGAGTTTGATGTGCAGGAGCGTACAGAGGGAGAGTCAAAATGGTCGACGAAATCACTGATTGAGTACGCAGTCAAAAACATCGTTTCATTTTCTACTGTGCCGATGCAGTGTGTGACGGTTGCCGGAGTGTTTGTTTTCCTGCTGGCAGTAGTGCTCGGGATTCAGTCTCTCGTACGATACTTTAGCGGACACGCGGTAGAGGGATTTACAACGGTGATCCTGCTGATCCTGATCATTGGCAGTATTATTATGATCAGCCTTGGCATTATCGGATATTATATTGCGAAGATTTATGAGGAAGTAAAAGGAAGACCGCGCTATCTGATCTCCAAAAAGCTGGAACGGCGGGCTGCCGGAAAAGAGCAGGCTAGTTCTAAAACGGACAGAGACGTCATATATTAAACGCAGACAAGCATACCCTGGCTTTTTCCTGGATATAAAGGAGGATAGATTATGAATACAAAAATCTGGGCGCACAGAGGCGCATCCGGTTATGCACCGGAAAATACACTGGAAGCATTTGAACTGGCAATTGAGCAGAAGGCAGACGGTATTGAGCTGGATGTACAGATGACAAAGGATGGGGAACTCGTTGTGATTCATGATGAAACCCTGGATCGAACCGGGAACGGCACGGGACGTGTACAGGATTATACATTACAGGAATTAAAGGCACTGAATTTCAATAAAACACATCCGGAGTATGCATCAGTAAAGATTCCGACGCTGCGGGAAGTTTATGAACTTGTAAAGCCATCCGGAATCACGGTAAATGTAGAAATGAAAACCGGCGTTTATTTTTATCCGGGAATCTGCGGCAAAGTACTGGAGCTTGCAAAGGAGATGGAAATGGAGGATCGGATCTGGTATTCCTCGTTTAACCATTCTACGCTGGTGACCTTAAAGAAACTGGACCAGACGGTCAGAACCGGAATTCTTTATGCGGACGGCTGGCTGAACGTGCCGGAATATGCATCGCGCATTCAGGCGGAAGCGCTGCATCCGGCTTACTATAATCTCCAGTATCCGGGATTTCTGGCAGAGGCAAAACAGAAAGGACTGAAGCTTCATGTATGGACTGTCAATGACAACGATATGATGGAGTACCTTGCAAAAGAAGGCGTGGATGCGATCATCACAAATTATCCGGATCGTGCAAGGAGAATATGCAGCTTGTGCTGAGCCTGTAAAGAAGCGGATTGCGGCGCTTCGCTTTAAGCATAAGGTGAAATTGATGCAGCGGGTAAAGGATTGCAGAAGGTGGAGATCCAGGGAGCTGCGATCAAAAGAAAAGAGGGAGATACTATGAGACACAAAGGAGAATGGCTGTTTGGAGCGGCGGGAGCGTATCTGCTGGCAATTATGCCGCAGCGGAAGCGCCGGGCCAGGAAGCTGAAAGGGATTTTTTATGCGCACCGCGGATTGCATGATCCGGAAAAGGGAGTTCCGGAAAACAGCATGGCGGCATTTGCGGCCGCAGTAGAGAAGGGATACGGGATTGAGCTGGATGTTCAGCTGACAAAAGACCGGATCCCGGTTGTGTTTCATGATTTTTCGTTAAAACGTGTCTGCTCGGCAGAGGGGCGTGTGAAGGATTATACCTTTGAGGAACTGCAGCAGTTTGCGATTGCAGGGACAAAGCAGAGAATTCCGAGGTTTGCGGATGTGCTCCGGCTTGTCGATGGGGCAGTTCCGCTTCTGGTGGAGCTGAAATGTCCGGATCTTGGGTGCGATGTCTGCCGGTATGCCGATCAGGAACTGCAAAAGTACAATGGCAGCTATACAATCGAATCGTTCAGTCCGCTGGCACTGCTGTGGTATCGGCTGCATCGTCCGGAGGTGCTGCGCGGCCAGCTCGCAATGAATTATCAGCGGCAGGAAGGCCATTACGGCCCGGAGCGGGTGGCTTCCCGTCATCTGCTCTATAACTTTTTTTCAAAGCCGGATTTTATTGCGTATGATATTCGGGACCGCAGGGCGTTGTCCAAAACAATCTGCAGAAATCTGTTTCACTGTCCGTGTGCTGCATGGACGGTGCGTTCTGCAGCACAGCTTAAGCAGGTGCAGCCATATTATGACTGTTTTATCTTTGAGGGCTTCTGCCCGTGACAAGCAGGCAGAAGGATGGAGCTGCGCAAATATTCTCTGACATGGACAGATCGATGAATTTCGTTTTGAAAATTGTTGTGGTGAGCGGAAGAATGCGGTATACTAAGACTATTAAAAACATACGAAGGATGTGACGAAATATGAAGAGAATAGGACTTCTGACAAGCGGCGGAGACTGTCAGGCACTGAATGCGACAATGCGTGGTGTGGTAAAGGGGCTTTCCGCAAACCTGACAGAGCTGGAGGTATATGGCTTCATGAACGGCTACAAGGGCCTGATTTATGGGGATTACAGACTTTTGACCTCCCGTGATTTTTCCGGTATCCTGACGAAAGGCGGCACAATTCTCGGATCATCGAGACAGCCATTTAAGCTGATGCGTGAGCCGGACGAGAAAGGGCTTGATAAAGTAGAGGCAATGAAGCAGAATTATTATAAGCTTCGCCTGGACTGTCTTGTGATTCTCGGAGGAAACGGCACCCAGAAGACAGCAAATCTGCTGCGCGAAGAAGGACTGAATATCATTCATCTTCCGAAGACGATTGATAATGACATTTACGGTACGGATATGACCTTTGGTTTTTACAGTGCGGTGAATATTGCCACAGAAGCGATTGACTGCATCCATACAACGGCAGCTTCCCATAACCGGGTCTTCATTGTGGAAGTTATGGGTCACAAGGTCGGCTGGCTGACACTTTACTCCGGCATTGCAGGCGGTGCGGATATTATCCTGATTCCGGAGATCCCGTATGATATTAAGCGCGTTGTGGAAGCAATTGACCGAAGAACGAAAGCCGGTAAGGGCTTTACTGTCATTGCGGTTGCGGAGGGTGCGATTTCAAAAGAAGACGCAAAGCTCAGCAAAAAAGAATATCGAAAGAAAATAGAAGCGCAGAAGTATCCGTCTGTTGCATATGAGCTTGCAGAGCAGATTAAAGCGGCGAACGGACCGGAGGTTCGTATTACGGTACCGGGGCATACGCAGCGCGGCGGCAGTCCGTGCCCATATGACCGTGTTCTTTCCACACGAATCGGTGTGACGGCGGCAAAGATGATCATGGATGGAGAATACGGCTACATGGTAGGAATTGTGAACGGCAAAATGAAGAAGGTTCCGCTTGAAGAAGTATCCGGTAAGCTGAAAATGGTATCCCCGAAGGATTCCATTATTCAGGAAGCAAAGCTGATGGGAATCAGCTTCGGAGACTGAGAATCGCTCCGCTTTACCTTTGCAAGAAGGGGCATCTGGCACAAAGCGAACAGGACAAAGGATGTGGGCAGCCTGGTGCAGAATTACTGCGCAGGCTGTCTTTTATGTGAACGCAGGCCGCGAAACGCCTGCGTTCATGAGCAGGTAGCGAAGCGGATTGCGAATGTCCGTTTTACTACCTTGCTTATGTCCGCGTTGTCATTTACAGAAAAAAAGATGGAAGTCGGCCAAGATTCCGGAAAAGGCAGCATCTGCGATCCGGGAGTTTGTCCGGTCTTTGCAGCTGACAGGAGGAAAAATGGGCTACACAGCGTTATACAGAAAATTTCGCCCTGATACGTTTGAGGATGTAAAAGGGCAGGATCATATCGTAAAAACACTGAAAAATCAGATCCGTGCAGACCGTGTCGGACATGCCTATCTGTTCTGCGGAACGCGCGGTACAGGGAAAACATCGATTGCCAAAATTCTCGCGAGGGCGGTAAACTGTGAGCATCCGATTGATGGCAGTCCGTGCAATGAGTGTGCATCCTGTCGGGCGATTGCGTCAGGGGCCTCTATGAATGTGATTGAAATTGATGCGGCATCAAATAATGGTGTGGAAAATATCCGTGAAATCCGGGAGGAGGTAGCTTATCCGCCGACCGAGGGCAGATATAAGGTATATATTATCGACGAGGTCCATATGCTTTCAATCGGAGCATTTAATGCACTGCTGAAAACATTGGAGGAACCACCGTCATACGTCATTTTTATTCTGGCTACAACGGAAGCGCACAAGATTCCGGTGACCATTCTGTCCAGATGTCAGCGGTATGATTTCCGCAGAATCAGTCAGGAAACAATTCTTGCACGATTGAAGAATCTGATGGAGCAGGAACACGTCGAGGCGGAAGAAAAAGCGCTGCGTTACGTGGCGCGAAAGGGAGACGGTTCTATGCGAGATTCCCTGAGCCTGCTTGACCAGTGCATTGCCTTTTATCTTGGCGAGACACTGACGTATGACCGTGTGCTGGATGTGCTAGGAGCAGTGGATACGGAAGTGTTTAGTGAGCTTCTGGGCTGTATTTTGAAGGACCGGATCACAGATTCCATTGCGCTTCTGGACCGGCTGATCCTGGATGGAAGAGATCTGACACAGTTTGTCAGTGATTTTACGTGGTATCTGCGAAACCTGATGCTGATCAAGGCGTCGGATGACATGGAGGATATTCTGGATGTATCGACAGAAAATCTGCTGCAGCTCAAAAAAGAAGCGGCTATTATCCGAAGCGATTCACTAATGCGGTATATCCGTATTTTTTCTGAGCTTTCCGGTACGATCCGGTATGCGGTTAATAAGCGTGTGATGCTGGAAATGGCGCTGATCAAGCTGTGCCGACCGGAGGCAGAAAAGGATGAGCTTTCGATTGCAGAGCGACTTCGCAGACTGGAAAAGCGTCTGGAGGACGGAGCGGTTTTGGCAGTGCCGGGAGGAAATGGCAGTCCTGCGGGGCATTCCGGCGGAGGCGCACCGTATCCTGGCACTGCAGGACAGGAAGGCGCCGGGGCTTCGTATCCGGGGGCTGGATTTGATGAAAACGGGTATCCCACAGGAAGTGGTTATGACGGTGCATATCCGTGGCCGGATGGTTTTGCACCTGCAGGCGGTGCCGGTCAGACGGGGAGTATGTCGTCATCGATGGCTAAAGCAGCGCCGGAGGATCTGAAAAAGGTTCGTTCCATGTGGAAAAATATTATTGCGGAGACATCTGCGGCCTTTCGCATGGCGCTTGCTTCTGCGCAGGTAAAGTATAATGCGGGAGACGAAAACGACAATCGGCTTTTTGTTGTTTTTACTGATTTTCTGGCAGAGCGTTATACAAGAAATGCCGGTCAGATGGCAGAACGCAAGGCGGAGCTGGAAAGTATTATCGCAGATAAGATCGGAAAACAGGTAGAAGTGAAGCTGATGCTGGCTGCGGACGAGGACATTCAGAAAAATAAGCTTGCAGAAATAGATCTGGATGAAAGAATTCGTGAATTTATTCATACAGATATAGAAATCGTAGACGAAAACTGATAGAATATGTGGTACTGAACGTATATCATATACGCGCGGCGTCTTTTCTGTACTTGCTTTTGCAGCCGGTTTTGTCCGGATTTCATCAACGTATGTACTGCGTACGTCTCAGAAATTCGTGTATAACCGACAGAAAATTCAGGCGCAGAAAGATTCCGGGAGTACCTTGCCATGAAAGGGAAGGCGACGGATCAGTTACAGGTAAATTAAAATGTAGATGGAGGAAATAAAAATGGCGAAACGCGGAGGCTTTCCGGGCGGCATGCCGGGCAATATGAATAATCTGATGAAGCAGGCACAGAAGATGCAAAAGCAGATGGAAGAAAACCAGAAGGAGCTGGAAGAGAAGGAGTTTACTGCAGCTGCCGGCGGCGGTGCAGTTGAAGTAACTGTGACCGGCAAGCGTGAAGTAAAACGTGTGAAACTGTCAGAAGAGGTAGTTGATCCGGATGATATTGAAATGCTGGAGGATCTGATTGTGGCAGCAACAAATGAGGCAATGCGTCAGGCAGAGGAGGCAGCGGCATCGGTAATGTCAAAGCTGACCGGAGGCCTTGGCGGTCTTGGAGGATTTGGATTCTGATGGATTATTACGGAAGCCAGATGTCAAAGCTGATCGAACAGCTTTCTGCTCTGCCGGGAATCGGCGGGAAATCTGCTCAGCGGCTGGCATTTCATATTATTCATATGCCAAAAGAACAGGTCGCACAGCTGACGTCTGCGATTACAGATGCGCGGGAGAACATCCGTTACTGCAAGGAGTGCTGTACGCTGACAGACCAGGAGGTGTGTCCGATCTGTGCAAATGCGCAGCGGGATCATAAGACGATTATGGTGGTCGAAAATACGCGTGATCTGGCGGCATATGAAAAGACAGGGAAATATGATGGCGTATATCACGTCCTTCACGGAGCGATTTCCCCGATGCTTGGTATCGGACCGGCGGATATTCGTTTAAAAGAGCTGATGCAGCGTCTGCAGGGCGATGTGAATGAAGTAATTATTGCAACGAATTCAAGCCTGGAGGGCGAGACAACGGCAATGTATATCAGCAAGCTGATTAAGCCGACCGGCATAAAGGTCAGCCGGATTGCTAGCGGTGTTCCGGTCGGCGGCGATCTGGAATATATTGATGAGGTAACGCTGCTGAGGGCTCTGGAGGGACGGACGGCGCTGTAAAGGCATTGTATAAATTTATAGAAGGCAGGAGAGAATGCAGGTACAAATCTCTTCTGCCATTTTTATTACAGTTGAGAGACGTGCGGTCTGCAGTGCAAGGTAGGGATGCAGACTTTCTGAATTTGTAATTCCGGTAATTGAGAGATCGCCGATATGCGGGAGCTGTTTGTGAACACCGGAACCTGGTTTCAGACCGCAGGGATGCAAGGAGAGTGCGCCTATCATGGTACCCGGACCAAGCGAAGCATCGATTGCAAGGATAGGGGAATTCGGATGATATTTACGGATCGCAGCTGACTGCACGTCCAGATTCAGGGCATGAACAGGCTGCGTCAGCGTTCCGTAGACAGGGCAGGTACAGCCGCGCTGAAGAAGAAAGCTTCCGGTAATCGGACCGAGGCTGTCGCCGATGAGCCGGTCTGTTCCGATACACAAAATGACCGGATGGTCTGTTTTATGCAAAAAAGAAGTACGGCAGCTGCGCAGCAGTACCAGAAGGGAATCCTGACGAAGCGGGATGGATTCATAGCGGTTTAAAACAGAAGGTTCAGATTTCATTGAAAAATCTCCTTTTTATCTGTTATGTACTCTCGGAGTCTTTCCTGCACTTGCTTTTGCGGCCGATTTTCTGCCAGTTGCACCCGAATTTCATCAACGTACACACCGTGTACGCCTCAGAAATTTGGGCACAACTGACAAAAAATCTTCTCA